>DATELS010000046.1:0-22201 GCA_035276365.1 Thermoanaerobaculia bacterium | reverse complement strand
CCGGATGTTGCGGGACTGCGCTTTCAGGCGCGGTACGAGCCGGCGTCCTCGGTCGCGGGCGACGTGTACGACTTTCTGCGCGTCGACGCGACGCACACCGGCGTGCTCGTCGCGGATGTCGCGGGACACGGCGTGCCGGCTGCGTTGGTCGCGGCGATGGTAAAGATCGCGGTGACGTCGCAGTCGCGACTCGCCGATGATCCCGCGGCGATGCTGCAGCAGCTCGATGCCACGCTGCGCCGCGAAGTGCGTCGCGCGTTCGTGACGGCGACGTATCTGTTCTTCGATCTCGACGCGCGTACGGTGACGGTGAGCAACGCCGGTCATCCTCCGCCGCTGCTGCTACGCAACGGCGCGTTCTCCGAGCTCGGCGCGGCGGGCGTCGTCCTCGGACGCTTCGCCAGCGCGCGCTACAACGCGATGACCGCGGAGCTGCGCGCGGGCGATCGCATCGTCGCGTACACGGATGGACTGACGGAGGCGCGCAACACGCGTGGCGAGCAGTTCGGCGAGGAGCGATTGCAGGAGCTCGCGCGCCGCGCGACGGCGGAGGAGATCGTCGACGCGGTGCGGCGATGGCGCGTCGATGATGAGGACGCGGATGATCTGACGATCGTCATCATCGATGCTCCCCTATCATGACCGCGATGCCGCGTCGTCTGCTGCTGCTGATCGTCGTCGCCTTCGCGTGTGCGAAGCATGAAACGCCGGCGCCCACTGTCGCGCGCCCGTCGATCCTGCTCGTCACGCTCGACACGACGCGCGCGGATGTGATCGGCGCGGACACGCCGTCGCTGAATGCGCTCGCCGCGCGCGGGCTCGTGTTCCGTCAGGCGTATACGACGGTGCCGCAGACGCTGCCGGCGCACAGCTCGATCATGAGCGGACTCTATCCCGCGGGCCACGGCGTGCATGAGAACGCGCGATTTCTCCCCGCGTCGACGCCGCTGCTCGCGGAGCGTCTGCACGCGGCGGGATATCGCACTGCGGCGTTCGTGTCGGCGTTCGCGTTGGCGCGGCGGTTCGGGCTCGCGCGCGGGTTCGACGTCTACGACGAGGAAGAGCGCGAGGGTCGCGCGGAGCGCACGGCGGCGGAGACGAACGAGCGCGTGCTCGCGTTTCTGCGGCAGCGCTCCGCGGAGCCGCTGTTCCTGTGGGTGCATTACTACGATCCGCATTTTCCGTACACGCCGCCGGAGCCGTACGCATCGCGTTACGCGAAGAATCCGTATCGCGGCGAGGTCGCGTTCATGGACGAGCAGCTCGGGCGACTGATCGCCGCGTTCTCCGCCGCGGGGCCGGTTGCGATCGCGGTCGTCGGCGATCACGGTGAAGGACTCGGCGAGCACGGCGAGGAGCAGCACGGCAATCTGCTCTATCAGGCGACGATGCACGTGCCGCTCATCCTCGTCGGACCGGGCGTCGCGCATTCGTTTTCTGACACACCAGTGAGCACGCGCCGTCTCTTTCACACGATTCTCGATTGGACCGGAATCGACGCCGCGCAGAGTCTGCGCGCCACACAGGAGCCGGTGATCCTCGGCGAGGCGATGAAGCCGTTCCTCGACTACGGATGGCAGCCGCAGGTGATGACGGTCGAAGGACGTCTGAAGACGATTCTCTCCGCGGGCAAGGCGGAGGTGTACGACGTGGTCGCCGATCCGCGCGAGACGCGCGATCTGAATGCGACGTCCGGCGTTCCGCGCGCGTCCCGCGCGGCGCTGCGCGATTATCCGCTGCCGTCGACCGAGACGACGCCCCTGAGTTCCGAGGAGCAGAAGAAGCTCGCGAGCCTCGGCTATGTCGCGTCGACGTCGAAGCCGGTGATTCGCGCGGATGCGCCGCGTCCCGCAAACATGGTGCAGCTCTTCCCGATCCTCGACGACGCGGCGTCGCTGTTCGTGCGCGGCGAGTACGCGCGCGCGATTCCGCTGCTGGAGCGCATCCTCGCCGCCGATCCGCACAATCTCGATGCGGCGCTGCGTCTCGCCACCGCGCACTCATCCCTCGGACATGCCGCAGCCGCGGAGAAGGCGTTCCGCAACGCGGAGGCGATCGCGCCGGACTCGCCGGACGTGCGCACGTATTTCGCGCTGCACCTCGCGCGCGGCGCGGAGTGGAAACGCGCGGAGCCGATGCTGGAACGCCTGGTGTCCGAGGACGCGAACCGCGTGCCCGCCTTGGAGGCGCTGGCAGTGATTCGCGAGCGCGAGGGACGCCTCCCCGATGCGCTGGAGCTGCGCAAGAACATCTACGCGAAGCGCACGCCGAGCGCGGGCGAGCTGGTCTCCCTCGGCGCGCTGGCGATGGAGATCGGCGACACGCAGACCGCGCTGTCCGCGTTCGAACGCGCGCGCGCTCTTCAAGGCGCGGCGTTCCAACACGATCTCGAGCTCGGCGTTTTGTACCTGGCGGTGCGCCGCTTTCCCGACGCGCGCGCCGCGCTCGATCGCATTCCTCCAACGTCGCCCGAGTACCCCATGGCGACGTTCAAGCGCGCGCAGGTGAGCGTCCTCCTCGGCGAGCCCGACTCCCCCGCGCGCATCGCGCGCGCGCGCGAGCACGCCGACGCGACGACGCGCGAGCTCATCGCCCGCGAGCGCCTATTTCAGTAGGTACTCGCGCAGCGCGGGAAAGCGATCGAGATACCGCCGCACGAGCTCCTCATCGCCACGCTCGCGCGCAAAGATCGCATCCGCAATCTCGATCCCGAGCAACGCGCCGCGCTTGCGCAAATACTCGATCGCCCACCCCGCCGGCGTCGCCCCAAAGGCAAGATCGCGCGCATTGATGTCCGCCCCCGCATCGAGCAACGCCGCGACAATTCCCCGCTCCCCCGCCTCCGCCGCATAATGCAGGGCGGTGGCACCGTTCGCGTCCCGCGCGGTCGCAGCTTCCGGATTCCGCTTCAGGATTTCGGCAACGGATGCGAGATCGCCCGCGCGGACGGCGGTGAAGAGGTCATCGGTGGCGCTCATCGATATCGATTTTAGTGCTCGCGACAACGCGTGTGGTGCCGCGTTTGCTAGAATTTCCGTCGATGAACGCCACTCTCGAAGAACTCGAAAACGGGGCGGCGGAGTACCTGCATCGCGTCATCGAGGGCGAAACGATCGTCGTGTATCGCGAAGGACGCCCGGTGGCGGAAA
Source organism: Thermoanaerobaculia bacterium (assembly GCA_035276365.1). GTDB lineage: Bacteria > Acidobacteriota > Thermoanaerobaculia > Gp7-AA8 > Gp7-AA8 > QHVT01. The sequence continues at coordinate 19,052 of DATELS010000046.1, read as the reverse complement.
TCCGACCCGTGACCGAAACCGAGACGCTTCGCCCCGTCGGCCTCGCGGCCGGCGAGTTCGTTGTGCCGGACGACTTTGACGATCCGCTTCCGGACGACCTGCTCGACGCCTTCGAGGGTCGATGCGCGTGTGCGCCCGACGAGAGCTTCGAGCTCGATGCGGTGGCGGAAGCGGAGCTACTGCTTTCACTCGCGGAGGCGGACCGCGGTGAGCTCATCCCGGCGGACGATGTGCTCCGGATGAATTAGCAGCGAGAATAGCTTCCACGTGAAGGTTCGAGATGTCATCGCCGAACTCGAGAAGGATGGCTGGCGACTCGTTCGGACACGTGGAAGCCACAGGCAGTTTCGTCACGCGGTCAAGCCGGGGACGGTTACAGTCGCGGGCAAGCCGAGCGTTGACGTTCCCGCGGGAACGCTCGGAAGCATCTGGAAGCAAGCGGGGTTGAAAAAGAACTGAGCGACCATGGAATACCTCGTCATTGTGGAAAAAGGTGAAACGTCCTTTGGCGCGTATGTCCCGGATCTGCCGGGGTGCGTCGCGGTGGGGGAAACGAAGGACGAGGCGATGCAACTCATTCGCGAGGCGGTCGAGTTGCATCTTGAGAGCCTTCGCGAGAACGGCGAGGACATTCCGCCGCCGCACTCCTCCGTCGAGAAAATCGCGGTCTAGAACAAAAAGGCCCGGCGTTCGCCGGGCCTTTTTAGGTTTCTAGAACTGCAACCTTGCCGCGAGTTGCAACCTTCGCGGCGCGTAGAACAAGCCCGGGGTATTGAACAGCGGGCTGTGGACGCTGGGTTGGTAGCGGTAGCCCGTCTGTTTGTCGAGGACGTTGAACAGATCCGCCGACAATTGCAGGTTCAGGCCGCGCGGGAGTCCGACGTTCTGCGTGTAATTCAGGTCGAACTGATAGTGCGCGGGGGTGCGGCGGCCGCCGGCGGCGGCGCCGTATCGGATGGTGTCCGACGTCGACGTGCCCGTGTACGGCTTGTAGATCTCGTAATTCCACTCCTCCCACGCGGAGCCCGACTGATACAGCCCGTAAATGCCTGCGCTGCTGTTCCACGGCAGCGTGTACGAGCCGTACACCTTGAGCAGGTGGCGGCGGTCGCCGTGGAGGTCGCCGTACTTGTTGTCCCAGATCTGGCGGCCGGCGGCGTCGGCGATATTCGACGAGCCTACGAACGTATTCTGGTCATCGCACGGGGCGGCCGGCGTCGGGGGCGAGCTGCAGCCCGTCGTGCCGTCCTGGTCGAAGTTGCCGTAGTAGTGACTCCACGTGTACGTCCCCTTCACGAACGCGCGTCCGCGGCGATAGTCGCTCTCCAGTGTCGCCTCGTAATACTTCGTGAACGCGCCGTCGAGGTTTGCAATGACGTACGTCGAGCCGCTGCCGATCGCCTTCAGGCGGTCGCCGAGGTCGCGGATGTACAGCTCCTGCGGCACGCCGGGAGGAGGCGGCGTCTGCGAGAGACCGAGACGGCCGTCATTGGGCGTGTCTTCCCAGAAATTCTTCGTGTAGCGATAGCGCGTGTAGGCGCGCATCGAGAAATTGCCGCCGAATTCCTGCGACGTGCCGGCGAGGTACTCCTCGACGCGGCGCGGATCCATGTTCTGCACGAACAGCTTGCCCGACGACGAGCGCACCGGATCGACGCCGAACAGCACGCCGTTCTGGTCGAAGTAAGCATTGATCGTCTGGCGCAGGTTGCGATCCCACGACGCCGCGCGCGGCAGCGAGCTCACCGACGGGTTGTACTCGGAATAGCTCGTATAGACCGTGTCCGACCCGTTGTACGCCCAGGTCACGCCGAGGCGGGGCTGGATCATCTTGTGGAACGGAATGTCGTACATCTCGTAGCGCGATCCGACTTTCGTCGTAAAGCCCGCGAGATTGTCCGCTTCCGCGAGACCCTGTCCGAAATACTCGTCGTGGCTGGCGAGCACGCCGACATTGAACGACCAGTTGTTCCAACGGATCGTGTCATTGAGCTCGATATTGTCCGAGATGATTTCCGAGTGGATCGGCGGAATGCCCGCCGACTGCTGCTGGAACGCGGCCGTGAAGAAAATCGGCTTGCCCTGGAACGACGTCGCGCCGCCGGTCACTGTAATCGTGCCCCAGCCGTTCGTCGCACGCTCGAGGTCTTCCGCGTCCTTGAAGTACTGATAGCCGACGTGCAGGTCGTGGCTGATCGCCGATCCGACGGTCAGGTTGTAGCCGGCCTGCCAGGAGCGGCGGAAGAAATCGTCGGCGTCATAGAGCGCGCCGAAGCCAACCACGCCGCCGCCCGTGCGCACGCCATTGACCGTATAGCCGTACTGATCGATGAACGGCTGGCGGAATGCAGTGACCGCGGCATTGTTCGCGAGCGGCGTCGGCACATTGAGCGTGCCGATCTCGGCGAGGCGATTGAGCGGCAACTGCGTACCGATCGCCGTCGACACATTCACGCCTTCGACCGGGAAATCCGGAACGCCCGACGTGTACAGCTTGAAGTCATTGAACTTCATTGTGGCGAAGCTGCGGTTGTTGATGACCCACGAGCCTTCGAGAATGCCGATCTTCTGCTTCGACTCGTTGCCCGTGCCGGTCGTCGACGCCGCATTGTTCGCGAACAGGCTGCTCGTATCGATGCGCTTCGAGTCGCGGTAACTGACGTTCAACAGAATGCTCTGCAGCGGCGTGAACGTGAGCTTACCGAAGTATTCGTCGCGATCGCTCTCATAGTCCGGCAATTCGCCGTACAGGTTCGCGCGATTTTCGCGATTGATCGTCGGCTTGTAATACGAGCCATAGAAGAACAGGCGATCCGGCCAGATCGGTCCGCCGATGTTCGCCTGCGCCCACGTGCGGTCCTGTTCATAGATCAGGTTCGTGCCCTGCTGCTCCGACGTCATGGAGTTCGTCGAGAGCTGGTAGCTGAGCTGTCCCGTGAACTTGTTCGTGCCGGACTTGCTGACCGAGTCGATCGTGAAGCCGCCGGCGCGATTGAAGTCCGTCGCCTTCGCGCCGCCTTTGATCACCGAGAGCTGTGCGATGTCATACGACGCCGGCTCCGCGGACAGCGTTCCGTACTGCGGAAGGCTGACATTCACGCCGTCGAACTGATAAACGTTGTCCTGGCCGCTGCCGCCCGAGCTCGGGCCGCGCACGGTGTCCTGCGTGTACTGAACGGCGGGTGCGAGTTTGATGAGGTCGCGGTAGTCCTGTCCGACCGGAAGCGACGTGATCTCTTCCGTCGACAGCGCCGTCTTGACCTCGGTCGACGTCGGATTCACCAGCGTCGACTCCGCGGTGACGGTGATGTTCTCCGACACCGTCGACATACCGAGTTGCACGTTCACCGTCGCCGTCTGGTTCAGCAGAACGGGTACGGTGCGCGTGACGGTCTGCATGCCCGCGAGCGTGAAGGTGATCGTGTAGTTGCCGGGCTGGAGGACGGGAAGGCGGTAGTAGCCGGTCTCGTCGCTCATCGTGACGCGCGGCTGCGGAAGCGCGGGAGAGCGCGCCTCGACAGTCACGCCGGGCAGAACGGAGCCGTCCACCGCCGTGATCTTTCCAGCGACCTCACCGGTCTGCTGGGCGAACAGAGGTAGCGAGGCGAGAACGACGGATGACCACAGCAGGAGTAAGCGAACTGCGCGTCGTGTCATGAAACCTCCTCGAATTCGGTGTGAAGGACCTGAAGAAGACCTGTGACGGGTATGTTAATGAAGGTTCAGTTCTTTGCGAATGGTTTTTTCTTGACACTCATCCGAGCGGCCATTCGAGCTCGCCGAGGAAGCGCGCGTCTTCGCGCCAGCCTTCGTGCACGGCGACGTGGAGGTCGAGGAACACCTTCGCTCCCAGCACCGACTCCAGGTCCTGCCGCGCCTCGGTCCCGATGCGCTTGATCATCGCGCCCTGCCTGCCGATCACGATCGGCTTCTGCGACGCGCGCTCGACGTAGATCGTCGCGTAGATCGTGATGAGGTTCTTCTCCTCGTCTTCCTCGAAGCGCTCGACGTTCACCGCCGTCGTGTACGGCATCTCGTCCGAGGTGTGCTGCAGGACTTTCTCGCGGATGATTTCGGCCGCGAAGAAGCGCTCGGGCTGCGTCGTGTAGTCCTCTTTCGGATAGAGCGCCTCGCCCGGCTTCACGGTGTCGAAGAGAAGCTTCACCAGTTCGGCGACACCCTCCCCGTTCGACGCGGCGATCGGCACAATCTCATCGAAGAGCTCGAAGCCGCGGTACTGCTCCATCAGCGGCAGGAGCTTCGTCTTCTTCAGCAGATCGATCTTGTTGAGGATGACGAAGCGACGCGCGTCGGGATTCGTTTTCTTTTCTTCGCGCAGCAGATCAATGACGAATTGGTCGCCTTTGCCGAATGGCTCGCTCGCATCGACGATCAGCGCGATCACATCCGCCTCGCTGAGCGACGAGCGCACGTGATCCATCATCCGCACGTTGAGCTTGTGCAGCGGGCGATGAATGCCCGGCGTGTCGAGGAACGCGAGCTGGCCGCGCTCGTCGTTGAGGATGCCGACGATGCGGTTGCGCGTCGTCTGCGGCTTCGCGGAGACGATCGAGACTTTCTGTCCGAGGATTTGGTTGAGGAGCGTGGACTTGCCGGCGTTCGGACGGCCGACCAGCGCCACGACGCCGAAGTGCGGACTCATTCTTCCTCTTCCTCTTCTTCTTTCCGCCACTCGGGATCGCGCTGCACTTTGACGCGATAGATGCGGCGGCGATCGGCGCGCTCGATCTCGAACAGGAACCCGTTCTTGCGCACGACGGTGCCGGTCGCGGGAACGCGGCCGAGGGTGGTGAAGATCAAGCCGGCGACCGTTTCGTAGTCATCGCCGGACAGATCGGCGTCGAGCTTTTCTTCCAGCGTTTCGACGCGCAGCAATCCGCTGACGAGCCACGTTCCGTCGCCGACTTCGACGATCGTCGCTTCTTCGTCTTCATGCTCGTCCGCGATCTCGCCGACGATCTCCTCGACGATGTCCTCGGTCGTGATGATGCCCGCCGTCCCGCCGTATTCGTCGACGACGACGGCGATCTGCAGATGCTCGCTCTGAAACTCGCGCAGAAGTTCGGAGACTTTCTTCGTCTCGGAGACGAAGTACGGCGGACGCGCGAGGTCGGCGATCGAGCGCTGCTCGTTTTTGAGGATGGAGTCGAAGAGGTCTTTGATGTGGATGATGCCGCTGATCTGGTCGATGCTCTGCTCGTAGATCGGGATGCGCGCGTACTTCGACTCGCTGAAGAGTTTCGCGAGCTCGTCGATCGGCAGGCGCGCGTCGAAGGCGAGGACGTCGATGCGCGGGGTCATGATCTCGTGCGCGAGGCGGTCGCCGAACTCAACGATCGACGCCAGCATCTTCCCTTCCGCCGCCTCGATGATCCCCTCGGCCTCCCCGACGTCGATGTACGCCTGCACTTCTTCGTCCGTGATCTCTTCTTCTTCATCGGCGCGCGCCTGCGCGAGGTCGACGCGCTCCAGGAGCTTGCGCAGCGGGAAGAGAAACGGCCAGAAGAGGTAGTAGCTGCCGCGCGCGAACGGGATGAGCGCGCGCAGCACGACTTCGCCGAGGTCGTCGGGCACGACGGCGAGGAAGAATTTCCAGAGGAGCGCGAGCGCGGCCCAGATGAGGACGCTCCGCAGCACGGCGCTGCCGAGGGTGAGGTCGTCGAAGATCACCGTGGTGGCGCCGATGCCGATGACCATCGCGAACTGCAACAGCGCTCCGCTGACGAGCTGAAAGTCCTCGGTCTCGAAATACGTGCGCAGCCGCACGGGGCTGAGCTGCAGCGCGAACGAGCGCAGCGCGTCGAAGATGAGATAGCAAAGGGCGCAGACGACGGAGATCAGGACCCAGTGGAGGTGCGTGGTACTTCCCATGTTTGCCGAAGTTTATCCTGCGCGGCCCGTGTCCTCTGCGAGACAGGAGTACCCTAAGAGCCATGCACACCATCCTTCTGCTCCTCACCGTCACGTCGACGCTCGTCCTTCGCTCGGGCGACCGCATCGCGGTCGAAGGTCCGGTGCGGCAGGAGAATGGCGTCGTGCAGTTCCGTTCGGCGGGCGTGTTGTACTCGCTGCCGGCGGATGAAGTGGTCCGCGTCGAGACGCCGGAGCCGGTGATCGAGGCGAAAGCCGAGGCGAAGCCGGGCAAGGAGTTTCCGAAGCGGCTCGGCGTGAGCGAAGAGCAGAAAAAGAAGAAGCTGGCGGAGCTGCAGAAGAATCACGGCGGCACTCCCGCGAAGAAGCAGGCCATTCTCGACAGTCCGCCTCCCCCGCCGACGCCGGCCGAGGTCGACGCGCAGAAGCGCGAGGAGTGGTCGTGGCGCCTGCAGGCGCGCGGGTATGAGGAGGCGATCCGCCGCGCGCAGGAGGAAGTCCAGCTTCTCGAGTCGCGCATCGAGGATTTGAAGCAGCGCATTCACGGCTTCGTCGCGCAGGGATTCGCGCCGCGGCAGTTCACGTACGAGTCGACGCAGCTCGCGTACGCGGAGGAGCGTCTGCCGTACGCGCGGCTCGAGGTCGAGCGCGCGCAGCGCGCGTACGATCAGTTCCGCGAAGACGCGCGGCGGCAGGGCATCCTGCCGGGCTGGTTGCGCTGAGCCCACTCGATCGACGCGCGTTCGTCGCCGCGTCGGCCGCCGCGATCGCGGGATGCGCGCAGACGCGCATCGCCGAGCGCTTCATTCTCGATCCGGATTGGAGCGCGTACCGTCCGACGCTGCGCGCGCTGATCGCGATCATCCTGCCGCTCGATGATCCCGCGTTTCCGAAGCTCTCCGTCGATGCGATCGAGTCGCGCCTCGTCTCGCTCTTCCCCATCGAAGACGAGGAGCGCTTCCTCGGACTGCAGCGTGCGCTCATGCTCTTCGAGCAGGTCGACCTCTTCCCGATCGCGTCCGCGCCGCTCGTGCGCGAGGAGGAGACGGCGCGCGATGGCGGGCACGCCGATGTCGCGCAGGACGTCGAAGCGTACAAACAGTTCGCGAGCGCGCATGCGATCGAGGGCGAGACGCACTTCACGTCGCTGACTTCTGCGGCGCAGCGCGCGTACTTTGATTTGTGGCATCGCAGTGCGTTCGTCGTGAAGCGCGCGTTTCACTCCGCGGTGCGATCAATGGTTCTCGTCACCACGTACTCCGATGACGCGACGTGGCCGGCGATCGGCTACGAGGGGCCGCTGCGATGACGTCGCTCGCGTGCGACATCCTCATCATCGGCTCGGGCGCCGCGGGCGGCGTGCTCGCGGCGACGCTGAGCGAGTTCACGAAGAAGAAGATCGTCGTCGTCGAGAAGGGCGGCTGGTTCGGCGCGGACTTTTTCAATCAACGCGAGTGGGACATGCGCGTGCTGTACGCGGACGAGGGTCGGCGCAGCACCGCGGATGGCGCGATGCCGGTGCGCGGCGGCGAGTGCGTCGGCGGCGGGACGACGATCAACTACGCGCTCTGCTTCAATCCGAACGAGCGCGTGTGGCGGTCGTGGCGCGAGTCGCACGGCGTGAGCGGCTTCTCGTTCGATGCGAACGCGAAGGACTACGGCGTGCCGCGGCTGAACATTCCGAACGCGCTCGCCGAGGTGCGGGAGCGGATCAACGTGCATCGCGCGTCCGAGGAGGAGATCAACGACAACAATCGGATTCTGGCCGATGGTTGTCGCGCCCTCGGCATCGCATCGCAGCGCTTCGAGCTCAACATGCGCGGCTGCGTGCGCAGCGGCTTCTGCGGCGAAGGCTGTTCGTACGACGCGAAGCTCGGGACGCTGATCACGTATGTCGCGGACGCGGTCGCGAGAGGCGTGCAGCTCGTGCATCACTGCGACGTCGAGCGGATCACGTTCGCGAAGCGCAACGGCGCGCTGAAGGCGACGGGCATTCGCGGACGCGTGCGCGCGACGCGCGCGGGCTCGAAGCCGAACAGCGTGCCCGCAGGACGGATCGAGATCGATGCGAAGCTCGTGATCGTGGCCGCGGGCGCGATCGCCACGCCCGCGCTGCTGCAACGTTCCGGACATCCCGATCCGCACGCGCGCATCGGACGCGGACTCGTGCTCCATCCGAGTCTGCCGATCATCGGCCGCTTCGACCGCGAGCTCGTGAACTATCGGGGGATTCCCGGCACGGTCTACAGCGACGCGTTCGCGGACTCGCATCACATCTACCTCGAGTCGCTGTTCGGGCATCCTGTGTACGGCTCGCTCGTCATTCCCGGCATCGGCAAGCCGCACTTTGACGTGCTGCGCGACTACCGGCGTCTCGCGGGGTTCGGCGTGATGCTCGTCGACGAGGTGAGCGACGCGAATCGCGTCGAGTGGAACGCGGATGACGAGAAGCCGCGCATTCACTACCGCGTTAGCGAGGATGATAAGGAGCGGCTGCGCTTCGGCGCGAAGCGCGGACTGGAGATCATGCTGGCCGCGGGCGCGCGCGACGCGCGTCTCGCCTCGGACGAGCCGGCCGACGACCTGCAGTTCCTCCCATACCGCACGGTACTGACGTCCGCGCATGCGCAGGCGACGGTGAAGATGAGCGATGACGCGGAGCGCGGCGTGACCAATTCGCGCGGCGAGTCGCACTTGGTGCGCAACCTCATCGTCTGCGACTCGTCGTCGTTCCCGACGTCGTGCGGCGCGAATCCGATGCTGTCGATTCTGACGATGGCGCGCTATCAGGGACGCCGCATCGCCGCGGAACAGGAGCGTTATGCGTTGTAGCGCCCTCGTGTTCCTGTTGTTCGCGCTCACGGCCAGCGCAGACGTGCGCGTTCTCAGCGGTGCGGTGCTCATCGAGCCGGGACAAGCCGCGCCTGTGCTCAAGCTGCGCAACATCGGCACGAACGGCACGACGTGGGAACTCGGCGTCAGCGGCTGGACGATGTCCGCGGAGATCGAGCGCCGTCGCTTTTTCGCGAACGTCGCGCTCACGCCGCTCCACGCGCACAGCAGCAACCGCATCTACGTCGACGGCCACCGCGCGCGCGAGCTGGAGTTCGACTCGTCGTCGTACATCGGCACCGCGGGCATGCGCTTCCATTCGAACGATCGCATGACGACCGAGCTCGCCGGCGTCCTCGGACGCGATGAATCGACGTACGCGGGCGTCACGCTCGCGCAGCGCTATCGCCGCGTCACCGCGTCGGATCCCTTCGACACCCGCATCGACGGCGTCGAGCTCTCCGCCCTCGGCGAGCTGTACTCGGGCGGCGGCACCTGGTCGCGCCTCACGCTCATGGAAAGCGCGGGACGCACGATGGGTCGCGTCCATCTGCGCCAGAGCGCCGCGGTCGTTGCGGGCTCGCATCTCAATCGCGTCCGCGACTTCCTCCTCGGCGGCTCGTGGGACGCGCTCGGGCCGACCGCGATCTTCGGCCGCCATTACGCCGAGTACCGCGTGACGCGCGGGATCGTCGCGAACGCCGGCGCGGATTACACGCTGACGCCGCGATGGACGCTCGGCGCGCGCGTCAGCGCGTTTCGCGCGCCGTCAGCGGACGCGACCGGCGCCGCGCTGCAGACGACGATGCACATTCGCGGCGCGCACGTGACGGTCGGCGTCGCGAATCGCGGACTCGTGTATGGCAGCGTTTCGGCCGCCGCTTTTCTGCGGCGCTGACAATCGACTATCCTTCGCGACGTGACTGCTCCTCGTACCCTCACCGGCCAGACCGCCTACGCGGAGCGTCTCCTCGATCTCATCGCGCCGAAGCTGGAGCTCGTCGAAGAAGAGCTGCGGCGCAACTTTCGCTCGAAGATCAGCACGATCCAGGACGTCGGCCAGCACATCCTCGGCGGCGGCGGCAAGCGCTTGCGCCCTGCCCTGCTGCTGCTCGTCTCGAAGATGCTGCGCTACGACGGCTATCGCGACGTCGTGTACGGCGCGGTCGTGGAGTTCATCCACACGGCGACGCTCGTGCACGACGACATCATCGACGAGGCGGACGTGCGTCGCGGACGGACGTCGATCAACTACGGCTGGGGCAATGACCTGACGGTGCTGGTCGGCGACTACATCTTCATGCACTCGATGGCGATGGCGCTGGCCGAGGGGAATCTGGAGATTCTGCGACTGCTGTCGGACGCGACGATCAAGATGATCGAGGGCGAGATCCTCGGCACAGAGCGCAGCGGGCGTCTCGATCTCTCGGTCGACGATTACTTCGACATCGTGGGACGCAAGACCGCCGCGCTGTTCGGCGCGACGTGCCGCATCCCGGGATATCTCGTCGAGCTGCCCGAATCGAGCGCCGCCGCGCTCTTCAACTACGGCTACAACCTCGGCGTCTGCTTTCAACTGATCGATGACCTGCTCGACTTCACGTCGAGCACGGAAGTCCTCGGCAAGCCCGCGCTGTCGGATCTGAAGGAAGGAAAGATCACGCTGCCGCTGATCCTCGCCGGCCCGCGCGCGACACCGCGCGAGCGCGAACTGATCGCGCGCGTCGCGGAGACGAAGTCCTTCGACGGCACGGATCCCGCCGAGATCCTCGGCATCGTGAACCGCTACGACACGCTCGACCACACACGCGAGATCGCCCGCGACTACGCGAGCCGCGCGCGGATGGCGCTCGAGCCATTCACGCCTTCGCCGGCGAAAGAGGCGCTCGAAGCGGCGCTGGATTTCGTGTTGGAACGCGACCGGTAGCGGGGACCGCCGGCGTCCCGCCGGCTGGCGCGGCAGCGTCCCGCGCCGCCGCCGTCATCGCTCGCGCAGAGCGTGTAGCAGATCACGTGCGCCATGAATGAAGGCGACAATTTGCACGTCGAGCTTGCGTACGCGGTTCATCGTGCGGTAACGCTAGCGCGCTGTCGCCGATCTCCGGAACGATGCGCCCGCGGTTGGCGAGCTTTCGGAGCGATCGCGTCGCATCACGCGGCTCGCGGATCAACGCGCCGTCGATTTCGCGCGACCACGCGAGCTCAGCCACCTTACTCGCCAAGCCACTTCGCCATCCGCCGCTCGATCTCTTCCTGATCGACAAGCTCGCCGCGATCCGCGGCTTCGATTCCTTCTTGAATCAGCTGCCGAACATAGATGTGGTAGGGGATGTCGACGGCTTCTTTCGCGCGTCCCATGACGCAATTCTAGCGCGCGCTACGACAACAGTTCCATGATCTCCGACATCGCCGCTCTTGCGCGGCTCGTGATGGCTTCGTTTTGCGCGCTGATCGAGAGGCGGATGACTTTGTTGTACTGCTCGATGGCGCGGTCGTAGTCGCCGAGGCAGCGGTGGTAGATCTCACCTTTGCAGAGTTTGGCCTCGAGGTTCATCGGGTCGAGCTCGAGGATCTTGTTGAGGAAGATCATCGCCGTGTCGTACTTCTCCTCCTCCATCGCCATGCGATAGCGGAGGCGGTAGAGCGTGATCAGCTCGTTGTTGCGGGGATCGATCCACGCACCCGGCACCATCGTGCGCAGCGTGGAGAGGAGCCGGCCGGAGATGGTCGGATTCGAGCGTTTCACCTCGATTCTCTGCCGCATTCACACCCTCCCATCGAAATCGATGCAACTCGAATGAAGACATCTTAGTGCGCGAGGCGTTGATCGTCAAGCACTTGACCACCGGGATTTTGCTACCATCGCCGCCATGCGCATCGCCGTGTATCCCGGCTCGTTCGATCCGATGACGAACGGACACCTCGACATCATCCGCCGCGCGGCGCGTCTCTTCGACCGCCTGCTCGTGTCGGTGCTGGAGAACGAGGGCAAGTCGCCGGTGTTCACGGTGCCGGAGCGCATGGAGCTGATCGCGCGCTGTACGAAAGGCATCGACGGCGTGGAAGTGCACTCGTTCTCCGGACTCCTCGTCGACTTCATGCGACGCATGAACGCGACGGTGACGGTGCGCGGCATCCGCGCGGTCTCGGACTACGAGTACGAGCTGCAGATGGCGCTCATGAACCGCGAGCTCCACGAAGGCGCGGAGACGATCTTCATGCTGCCCGCGGTCGAGTACACGTTCGTCTCCTCCCGACTCGTCAAAGAAGTCTTCCGCCTCGGCGGCGACATCGCGCATCTCGTGCCGGAGCCGGTGCTCGACGCTCTGCGCGTGCGCGTGCCCGTCACCGCGGCGCGCTGAAATCAGTCGCTGCGCGGATCGAGCGCGTCGCGAAAACGCTCGCCGATGATGTTGAACGACGCGACGGTGCTGAAGATCGCCAGCCCGGGAAAGAGAATCAGCCACCACGCGTACTCGATGTGCTCCTTCGCGCTGGAGAGCATGCTCCCCCACGACGCGGTCGGCAGCGGCACGCCGAGGCCGAGGTACGAGAGCGCAGACTCGGTGAGGATGGCGACGGCGACGCCGAAGCTCGCGGAGACGATGACCGGCGCGAGCGCGTTCGGCAGCAGGTGACGGAAGATGATGCGCGCGTCGCGCGCGCCGCTCGCACGCGCGGCCTGCGCGAACTCGACGTCGCGAATGCGCAGCAACTCCGCGCGAACGTAGCGCGCCTCATTCGTCCACGACGTGAGTCCGAGGGCGATCATGATCGTCCAGATCGACGGCTTGAACAGCGCGACGATGCCGAGGACGAGAAAGAGGAACGGGAAGCACACGACGATCTCGATGACGCGCGAGACGATCCAGTCCGCGGCGCCGCCGTAGTAACCCGCGAGCGCGCCGAGGAGCGAGCCGACGAAGAAGGCGATGAGCGTGGCGAGCAGCCCGACGGTGAGCGACACGCGCGCGCCATAGATCATGCGCGCGAGGACATCGCGGCCGAGATCGTCGGTGCCGAGGAGATGCGTGCGCGTGGGAGAGCTGAGGCGCGCCGCGAGATCGATCGAGTTCGGCGAGAACGGGATCGGCGCGCGCAACGCGAACGTCGCCGGTCCGCGCGGGCGTTCGAGATCGGGATCGCCGAGCCAGTAATCGGCGAGCGCGGGAGAGCTCCAGCCTTCCGATGTGTGTTCGAGCAGCGGTTTGCGATTCGCGAGCAGCGGCGCGAGCGCGGCGATGATCGCGAGCGCGAACACCCAGCGCACGGCGAACGTCGCGAGCTTGCTGCGCCGGAAGCGCAGCCACGTTACGCGCCACACCGAGCCGCCGATCACTGCATCCCCTCCCCCAGCCGCACGCGCGGATCGGCGAAGACGTAGAGCAGATCGGCGAAGAGACTCGCGAACAGCGTGACGACCGCGGTGATGACGGTCAGCCCCATGACGGTCGGATAGTCGCGCGAGAGGATGGCGTCGTAGTAGAGCAGCCCGATGCCGTCCCACTGAAAGATCTGCTCGACGATGACGCTGCCGGAGATGAGATACGGGATCGTGAGCCCGAAGAGCGTGATGATCGGGATGAGGGCGTTGCGAAACGCGTGGCGCCACAACACGGCCGCGGCGCCGGCGCCTTTCGCACGCGCGGTGGTGATGAAGTCCTGGCGGATGACTTCCGTGATCGCGGACTTCGAGAAGCGCGCGAAGATCGCGAGCTGCGCGTACGTCATCGTGATCGCGGGCAGGATGAGATGGCGCACGCGATCGGCGAACTGCTGCGCGGCGCTCATCTCGTCGTAGCCGTCCGAGGTGATGCCCATCAGCGGCAACACTTGATGGCGCACCGCGAGGAATTGCATGAGCAGCAGCGCGACCCAGAAGCTCGGCAGCGAGTAGACGAGAAAGAAGGCGACCGCCGACGCGCGCTCGGCGAAACGTCCGGAGCGCGCCGCGCTCCACAGTCCGATCGGAATCCCGAACAGCGCCGCGACGACGAGCGCGACGGAGTTGAGCTGCAACGTCGCCGGCAGCTTCTCGAGAATGCGCTCGCGCACGGGACGGCGATCGATGACGGAGTGTCCGAAGTCGAAGGTAAGCGCGCCGCGCAGCCAGTGCAGGTACTGCACGGGCAGCGGACGATCGAGATAGAACTCGGCGCGAATCGCGGCCGCGACTTCGGGCTCGAGCATCTTCGAGTTCGCGCGGCCCGCGTAGAACGAAACAGGATCGCCGGGAACGCTGTGGATGAGAGTGAAGGTGGCGATGGTGATGCCGAGAAAGGTCAGCGCGGCGTAGAGGAGCCGGCGGACGATGTAGGACGTCATTGCTTCGCCGGCGGCGCGATCCACCAACCGAGCTCGCCGGGATACCAGAGGAAGAGGCCGTAGCCGGGGCTGATGGCGACGCCGCGCACGCGCTTGTTGATGCCCCACTTCAGCGACGGCTGGATCGTCCACGTATACGGCTGATCCTCGGCCAGAATCTCGTGAAGCCGCCAGTACAGCGCCTTGCGCTTCGACGCGTCGAGCGTGCGGCGCGCCTCCTCCATCACCGCGTCGGCCTCGCGATTCGCGTAGAAGACGAAGTTCTGTCCCGAGGGCGGAGCCTGCGTGGAGTGGAAGAGCGCGTACGGATCGGGATCGGGATCGAGATCCCAGCCGAGATACGCGGCCTGGTAGTTGCCGGCGCCGATGTTCTCGATCCCTTGCGCGCTGTCCATGACGCCGATCTCGACCTGGACGCCGACCTTCTTCAGCTCCGACTGCACCATCTGCGCGAACTGTTTCGTCGTCGCGCTGCCGGGCAGGATCATGAGATTGAACGCGAAGTTCTTCCCGTCTTTCTCGAGCACGCCGTCCGCGTTGCGATCGAGCCAGCCCGCGGATGCGAAGAGGCGCTTGGCCTCGTCGGGATCGTAGCGAACGACGGGAACGGACGGGTTGTACGCGTACTCGTCGGGCGTGAACGGACCGTTCATCGCGCGCGCGGTGCCGTGGTAGAGGTCCTGGATCACCGCTTCGAGCGGGACGCACATCGAGAGCGCGCGGCGAATGCGCTTGTCGGAGAAGAGCGGCACGCGCTCGTTCCAGGCGATGTAGTTGTAGCTGAGCGTGTAGAAGCGTTGGAAGTCGATGAAGCGGTTGAGCGTGGGATTCGTGCGCTCGCGCAGCCAGGTGTCGGAGGCGAGGATCGACTCGTCGATGTTGCCGAGCTTGAGCGCGCTCCACGCGGTGCCGTGATCGGCGATGAAGCGGAAGACGACGCGCTGGATGTGCGGCTTCTCGCCCCAGTAGTCATTCCGGCGTTCGACAATGACTTCCTTCCCGACGTCGCGCTTGACGAGTCGATACGGGCCGCTGCCGACGGCGACCGAGTTGTAGTCGTTGCGGAAATCGCCCTTGCCGTAGACGTGCTCGGGGATCGGCATGACGTCGATGAAGCGCGTGAGCTGCGTGGCGAGCGCTTTCTTGAACGCGATCTCGACGGTGGTCTCGTCGATGGCGCGCGTGCGCGCGAGATCGAGCTCTTCGAACGAGCTCTTGACCTGCGCGGCGTTGGTCGCGGGGTCGACGATCTTGCGCAACGTGAACACGACGTCGCTCGCGCGCACGGGCGTGCCGTCGGAGAACGTGGCTTTGGGATTCAATTCGAAACGATAGACGAGGCCATCGTCGGAGATGGTCCACGACTTGGCGAGGCCGGGAATCGGCTGGAGGTTTTTGTCGAGGTAAACGAGCGGCGTGTGGAGGTATTGATCGACGTAGCGATCGTAGCGGCTCGTCGGCAGGACGGGATTCAGCGAGACGACGTCGACGTCGAGGCGGCGCAGCAGTGTGCCGCCATCGACGGGAGTGTCATCGGAAATCGCGGCGGCGGAGCTGGTCCGCGGCGCCGCGGGCCGCTCGTCGCGCGCGCAGGCAAAGCACAGCGCGATCGACAACAGCAGCAGACAACGACGGCCCACGAAGGATGATTATAGCTGTGAGCTTGTTGCTGGTTGCTAGTGGCTGGTTGTCTGTGGTGTCTCGCGAGAATCCACAAGCAACCAGCCACAAGCAACCAGCCACAACGTGACTACCGAATGGTTTCGGTCGTCACGTTATAGAACTGATCGACCGCGCGTACGACGACGAACTTTCCGTCGACGTCGCTGCGCTTCAAGCGGAACGTTTCGTCGCGGGAGTCGGCGATGCCGTCAATCGGCGTGACGCGAATCCACTTCTCGGCGTCGGTCGAGTACTCGACGCGGCCGACCGGCGAGAGATCGTCGGTGATGCGCACCGTGACGTCGTCCGCGCCGCGCGTGAAGGTGATCTTCGGGGCGGTGTTGTCGACCTGGAACTCGACGCCTTCCTTCGCGTCGGTGAGCGGCGCGTCGGGGTTGTCGTTCGCGTCGGTGGCGACGAGGCGCAGCTCGTACAGGCCGTCCGGAAGCTGCGACGTGTCGAAGTTGATCTGCGTCTCGTCCATGTTGTCGCGGAGGCGCAGCCACTTGTCCGTGCCCTTCAAGCGGAACGAGAGCGAGTAGCGCAGCGAGTCGCCGTTGTCGTCGCTGGCGCGCCACGCGACGGTGCGGTAGCCCTTGCGATACATCTTCTTCCCCTGCTCGACCGGCGTGCGGTCGCGCGGCGCGTCGAGGCTCGTGAAGATGCCGTACTCGTCGGGGTTCGTGGCCTCGACGACCTGCGGCGACGACGGATACGCGGAGGTGACGAAGACGACCGCCGGATCCTGCACGGCGATCGCTTCGATCTCCGGCGCGACGTTGCGGTTCATGAACGCGATCGAGACGCCGTCGATGGCGGCACTCGGCGCGGCCTTGGGCATGTTCAGCTTCCACTGGATGTACCGCGCCGCGGGCGACGGGATGTTGCCCTCGAGCGTCGACTCGGGCGTGCTCCAGCCCGTCCACGTAGCGTCGGGCGTGCGCGTGTTGCCGGAGCGGAAGGAGATGGCCACCGTGCCCGGCGCGAGGTTGCGGCCCTCGATGCGATAGGTGCCGAAGCGCGAGAAGCGCTCGACGTCTTTCGCGATCGAGCGGTACTCGGCGTTCGGCGACGGGCGCGACTCCATGCGATAGACGGCGCCGGAGTTCGTGGTGGTGATGAGCGTCGCGCCGTTGGAGCGCGAGATCGACACGACCTGCTTCTCCGGCACGGCGCCGATGAGCGAGAGCTCGCCGTTGCGCAGCTCGTACAGACGGCCATTCGGTCCGGTGGCGAGGAGCGTTCCGTTGTCGCCCGCGCTCAGCGCGTACACCATCTCGCGCTCGAACTTGCGCACGGTCTCGACGAAGCCGTCGGCGTCGATGCGGTAGATCTCCGCGCTGCCGGCGTCGGCGCCGCCGCCCGCGGTCGTGGCGTCGTCGAAGGAGAACGAGACCTCGACGTTCGTCGACGCCTCCCCTTCCTTCTTCGCCTCGCCCGACTGTTGCTGTTGTTGCTGCTGCTGTTGTTGCTGTTGCTGCGCGGGCTTGGCCTGCGCCTTCGGAGCGCTGGACGGCAGCACGTTGCTCGCGCCCGCGGCCCAGCCGATGCCGTTGTCATCGACGAAGACCGACGTGATCTCGTTCAGCGCGGACTCGAAGAGCGCGCGCGACGAGCCATCGGGACGCACTTCGTAGATGCGTCCCTTGCCCGACGCGCCGGCGAGCAGCGTGCCGTCTTTCTTCGCGGCGAGCGAGCGGATGTGCGTGTCGGGCGCGTCGTAGAGAACCTTGCCCTGACCCGTTGGGGAGACGCGGAAGAGTTTTCCCTCGACGCCCGTCGCGACGGCGAGCTCGCCGCTCGGCAGCGGCTGCAGCGCCCAGATGTACGCCTGTTGCGGATCGAAGAAGACGGTCTGCTTCCCGCTCTCCGGATCGACGCGATAGACCTTGCCGTTCGGCGAGGTGCCCGCGAGGAGCGCGCCGTTCATGAACGCGACGGCGTAGATCTCCGGCTCGGGCGCGGTGTAGAGAAGCTTCAGCTCCTCGCCGCGCAGGCGATAGATCTTGCCGTCGTTGCCGGTACCGAAGAAGCGATCGCCGTTCGGCGCGGTGGTTTGGGAGAGGACGAAGGGATCGGTGAAGGTCGCGACCTTGCGCATCGCCGGCGCGACGCTGAGCTCACCGCGCGAGTTGACGGCGAAGCCTTCGATCTCGCCGGCGAGAAAGTCCTCCGGCGCGGTGACGCGCCAGAACTGGGGAGAGACTGCGAGAGCGCTCGCGGCGACCGCGAGCGAGAGGAAAAGGAACAGTCGACGCATGCGGCGTCCTTTCTATACGGATTGCGGATCGCCTGATGTCACAAAGCGGGTTCGACGTCGAGGTCGATCTTCAGCGCGCCGTCGACGATGTAGCCGAGGGGACGGGCGTTCTGGCCGGCGGGATGGTACTTCACCGCGGCCTGCGCGCCGTTCGACGTATCGGCGCGGACGACCGCGCGCATCGAGGGCGGAAGATTCGGCAGATAGACGCCGGACGTCACCGCGCCCTCGCCCGTCGTGTAGAGACCGACCGTGAGATCGGTCGACGGACGGAGACGCTCGATCACGCCGAGTACCTGTTCGAGCGTGCGTGGGTCGGGAGGCACGAGCGTGAAGTCGACGGCGTTCATCACCGAGCCGCTGCCGACGAGCAGGTACGCCGCGCCCGCGGGCTGGTCTTCGGGGATCTTCACGTCGAACGTCTCGACGAACGGCTCTCCGCGGAACGGCTTGAGCACCGTGCGCACCTTCACCGTGTCGCCGGGCGAGACGCGTCCCTTGTCGGGCGTCACGAGCGACGCCTCCATCAGCTTCGCGATCTTCAGCTCGTCGTCGTGGTGGAGGTGAATCTTCACGCTCTCGATCTCCGTCGCGCGGAACTCGTTCGACATGAGATAGCCGGCGACGACGGCGAGGTACTGCGGAATCGACTGGCGCGCCTGCGGTCCCGCCCAACCTTCACGGAGATGGATCGGCGCGAAGCCTTTGACGTTGATCTCGGAGTCGAGCATCACCGTGCGCTCACCCGCCGCGCGCTGCGCGTTTGCGACGACCGAGTCGGCGACCATCGCCAGGATGAGCGGCGAGAGATGCGAGTCGCGGACGAGGTTCACCTTGTACGTCTGCGCGGGACCGGAGCCGTTCAGCGTGACTTCGACCGGGATCATCTCCGTCTTCTCGCCGAGGACGCCCATGATGCCGGCGGCGCGATCCTGACGAAGCGCGCCAATCACGGCGCCGGTGTTCGAGAACTTGAACGAGCTGGCCACGCTCGGCAGCACGGTCACGATGTCCGACGTCGCCATCGGGAAGTCGATCTCGCCCATGTCGAGAAACGGATGGCCGAAGGCGTAGATCTTGT
>DATELS010000045.1:0-12719 GCA_035276365.1 Thermoanaerobaculia bacterium | reverse complement strand
AGGTCGAGCAATGCGAGCGCGAAGGTGCGCTTGCGCAGATGCGAAAGCGCGGACGCGCCGGCGGGAAACGACTCCGCCTGAAATCCCGCTGCCTCGACCGACGCGCGAATTTGCGCGGACAACGCCGTGTCGTTCTCGATGATCGCCAGTGGTCGCATGCGGTCGTGCGCATGTGACTGTAGGGTGCGCGAGTGAAGTGCGAGTGAAAGACGGCGGTATCGGCGTAAACATTCGCCACTTCACGCGTGCACCGTCACGCTTTACGCGCGCTTCACATCGTATTGAATCGCGCAATGCGTAGCGGCGCGTAAAACGCGAAGCCATGATGCGGCTTCGCCTCTCCGGACTTCTCTCGTTCGCCCTCTTCCTTTGCTTCGCCTGCTCTGTCTTCGCGGACGGACTCGGCCACGCCTCCGTCAACGGCGTCGTCACCGACGAAACCGCGGCGGCGATTCCCGGCGTCACGCTCACGGCGACGCGCACCGGCGACACGTCCGCGCCGATCGTCATCGTCACCGAATCGGACGGCCGCTTTCACTTCGACGACCTTCGTCCCGGGTCGTGGCACATCGAGGCCGCGCTCGACGGATTCAAGACCGTCGCGCAGGACATGAACCTCGTCACCGGACAGAAAGTCGACATCGCGTTCAAGCTCGTCGCAGCGTTCGGCGAGACCGTGGAAGTCGTGGGCGAGCGCGTGAAAACGGGCGAGGTTGCGATCCTCGAGAGCCGCCATCAGGCGCCGGTCGTGAGCGATTCCATTTCGTCCGAGGAGATCAGGAAGACGCCGGATGCGAACGCGGCGGGAGTGGTGGAGCGGCTCACCGGTGTCACGCTCATCAACGACAAATACGTCTTCGTCCGCGGTCTCGGCGAGCGTTACAGCGGCACCACCATCAACGGTGCGACGCTGCCGACCACCGAGACCGAGAAGCGCGTCGTGCCGCTCGACCTCTTTCCCGCGAAGCTCCTCGAGACCGTCAACGTCGTCAAGACGTACACGCCCGACAAGCCGGGCGACTTTGGCAGCGGCGTCGTCGAGATGACGACGACCGAGTTCCCGAGCGCGCAGTCGATGAAAGTCACCGCGGGCCTCTCGTACAACAGCAACGCCACGGGCAACGAGTTCCGCCGCTACGCGGGCGGACTCGATCGCTTCGGCGGCGGCGGACAGAAACTGCCGGCGAGCATCCCCAGTGAGTTTCTGAAGCGCCGCAGCATCCTCGATCCGGACGGCTACACACCCCAACAGCTCGAGCAGTTCGGCGAGGCGTTCATCGGCAACTGGACCGGTGACGCGATCAGCTCGGCGAGTCCCGCCAGCGATCTCGCGCTCACCTACGGCAACACTTTCGGCCGCCTCGGCGTCGTCCTGTCCGCCGTCTCGAATCACGGCTTCGCCGCGACGACCGAGCAGCAGCGCTTCTTCGGCGTCGATGCCGGAGGCGAGCTCGTGCCGTTCAACGACTACGACATGGACGTCGATCGCGAGACCGCGAACGCGGGGCTCGTCGGCAACTTCTCGTTCCGCGTCACCGACAACAACCGCCTGTATCTCAGCTCCGTGCTCACGCGCGACGCGTCGTCCGAGGATCGGTTTCAGCAGGGATTGCAAACGGCGTCGGGCGGCGACATCCGCGACTATCGCGTGCGCTATCAGCTCGAGCAGATCCTCTCCACGCGTTTGCGCGGCGAGCACAATCTCGGCGGCCCGGGCATCGGCAGCCTCGTCGAGTGGAACGTCGCGCGCTCGACCGCGTCGAACGACTCCGACCTGCGCGAGAACATCTATCGCGAGTCCGATCCCGGCGTGTTCCAACTGCAGACCGGCCTTGCCGAGTCGGGGAAGATGGAGTTCTTCAACCTCGACGACCACATCACGCAGGGCGGGGCCGCGTACACGATGTTCTTCGCCGCGCCGGACGGAAAGCGATCCGGTTCGGTGAAGGCCGGCGTCGATCATCTCTCGCGCACGCGCGGCTTCGGCGCGCGCCGCTTCCGCTTCACCACCGCGACGCTGCCGCAAGTCGATCTGCGCGGCACGCCGGACGAAATCTTCACCGCCGACACGATCGGCCCGAACGGCTTCGAAGTGCGCGAGATCACTGGCGTCAACGACGCGTACGACGCCGAGCACACCGTCGACGCCGCGTACCTCATGACCGACGCCACGTCGGGCAAGTGGCGCTTCATCGGCGGCGCGCGCTACGAGAGCTCGGACCAGCGCGTGACGACGTTCAATCCGTTCGACACCGCGAACGAAGTCGAGGCGATCAACAAGAAGAACGACGTACTCCCCGCGCTGAACGTCGTCTATCAGCTCAACCCGCGCACCAATCTCCGCTTCGGCTACGGCCGCTCGCTCAATCGTCCCGAGTTCCGCGAGCTCAGTCCGTTCGCGTTCATCGAAGTCGCGGGCGGGCGCTCCGTCGCCGGCAATCCCGATCTCGTGCAGGCCACGCTCGACGGCTACGACTTCCGCTGGGAGATGTTCCCGAACTCGGGCGAGGTGATCGCGGCGAGCGCGTTCTACAAGAGCATCGACAAGCCGATCGAGCGCGTGATTCAACCGACGAGCGATCTGCGCCAGTCGTTCGTCAACGCCGACAGCGCGAACCTGTGGGGCTTCGAGCTCGAGTTCCGCCGCTCGCTCGAGTCGATCCTGCCCGCGCTGCGTTTGTGGTCCGTCAACGTCAACTACGCGAACATCCACTCGGACGTCACGGTCGGCGAGCACCAGTTCTCCGTCGTCACGAACACGGATCGTCCGCTCGAAGGACAATCCGACCAGACCGCGAACGTCGCGCTGCAGTTCTACCACCCGCAATGGGGCACGATGCTCCGCCTCCTCGGCTCCTACAACGGCGAGCGTCTCGCGGAAGTCGGAGCGTTCGGACTGCCCGACATCTACGAGGCGTCGTCGACGTCGTTCGACGTCGTGATCTCGCAGTCGATCGCGTTCGCCAAAGGTCTGGAGATCAAGCTCGCCGGCTCGAACCTTCTGAATGAAGGGCGCGACTTCATTCAAGGCGGCCGCACGCAGCGCCACTTCGAGCCGGGACGCAAAGTCAGTCTGAGTCTCAGCTACAGCCCGTTCTAATCGCCCGCCACACCAAAGGAGATTTCGATGCGAAGAACTTTGTTTCTGATTGCGACAGCTCTATTCACGCTCCAGGCGTTTGCGGCGCCGGCGCGGCCCACGGCGTGGGTCAAGCGCGCGCCGTTCGTCGCGGACGCGGTGCTCGCCGACGCGAGCGGCCCGCGCCCGATCGTGCTGCTGGAGACGAACTACTACACGTTCCTTCCGAACGAACAGTTGCAACTGCGGCTGACGGTCGATCCGAACGGCACGACCGCGCCCGTGACGATGTACCTCTATCGCGAAGACCGCACGACCGGCGAGCGCCGCTACTACAACGTGAATGGCGGACTGCAGAGCGCGGGCAGCGCGGTCGATCTCTTCGGTCAGGCCGACGCGCCGGTGCCGGTCTTCGCGCCGGTGCTGAATGACTTCGTGCTGTTCGGCTCCGCGAGCGACACCTCGCAGCTCAGCTTCGGCGTGAACGGCGCGCTCGGCTCGGGCATCACGGCGGGTCCGGTCGGTCTCTTCCAGTGGGTGATCGAGCTGCGCGACGCGGCCGGCAAGCGCGTGCTCGCGCGGTCGAACGCGATGTACAGCAACATCACGTCGAGCATCAACGTCAGCGGCACGATCACGAGCTCGCAGACGTGGACGGCGAACAATCGCTATGTGCTCAACGACTTCGTCGGCGTGGCCGCGCCCGCGGTGCTGACGATCGAGCCGGGCACGGTCGTCTACGGCGGCGGCACGCGCGCGACGCTGTTCATCCAGCGCGGCGCGAAGATCATCGCCGACGGCACGGCGCGCCGCCCGATCATCATGACGTCCGCGCAGCGCACGGGCAATCGCGCGCAACGCGACTGGGGCTCGCTCGTCCTCCTCGGCGCCGCTCCGATCAACGTGCCGGGCGGACAGGCGTTCCTCGAGGGACTGCCGAGCGAGCCCGCGTACGCGTTCGGCGGCACGAATGCGAACGACTCGAGCGGCATCGTGCGCTACGTGCGCCTCGAGTTCGGCGGCTTCGAGATCGCGACGAACCAGGAGATCAACGGCCTCACGTGCGGCGGCTGCGGCGCGGGCACGGTCATCGACTACGTCGAGGTGCTGCACAACAAGGACGACGCGTTCGAGTTCTTCGGCGGCACCGCCAACGCGAAGCACCTCCTCGGCATCGCCTTCGCCGACGACGGTCTCGACTTCGACAACGGCTACATCGGCAACATCCAGTTTGCGGCGCTCATCAAGCGCGCGGTGAACGACGAGAGCGACTCGAACATCTTCACCGAGTCCGACAACAACGCCACGGGCGGCGCGGACACGCCGCTCACGCATCCGCACGTGTACAACGTGACGGCGGTGCGCGTCGCGAGCGGCGT
Source organism: Thermoanaerobaculia bacterium (assembly GCA_035276365.1). Taxonomy (GTDB): domain Bacteria; phylum Acidobacteriota; class Thermoanaerobaculia; order Gp7-AA8; family Gp7-AA8; genus QHVT01. Next base: position 8,261 of record DATELS010000045.1, on the reverse strand, counting down.
CGGCAACTACGGCGGCGTGCTGCGGCGCAACACGGCGGGCGAGTGGATGAACTCCATCGTCACCGGCAGCCGTCTCGCGCCGATCACGCTACGCGACACCGGCACGTTCAACAACGCCGCCGCGGGCTCGCTGATCGTCAACAACTCGATCCTCGACGGCAGCTTCGCCGACACGCAGTTCCCGAACAGCGCCGACCGTGCGGATCAGACGCGCACCTTCCTCTTCACGACGATGACGCGCAACCGCAACGTCGGTCCCGCGCTGGCGATGGGCACGCCGACGCTCGTGAAGACGCTTCTGCCCGATCTCGCGCCGCTCTCGACCTCGCCCGCGCTCGACGCCGGCTTCGTCGCCAACCCGCCGGACAACGGCTTCCTCGAGTCGGTCGACTTCATCGGCGCCGTCGGTCCGGGGAACAACTGGATCCTCTCCGGCTGGGCGAATTTCTCGGACAACTAAGGAGACGACATCGATGAAACGCCTCGCTACGCTTCTCTTTCTTCTCGCGCTGTCCGTCGCCGCGCATGCGCAGTCGTTCAGCGCGCTGCTCACCGGCGCGAATGAAGTGCCGGCCGCGGATCCGGACGGCGCGGGCATCGCCGTCGTCACGATCACCGGCACGACGATCCACTACACCGTGCTCGCGCAGAACATCGGCACGCCGACCGGCGCACACATCCACCGCGGCGCCGCGGGCACGAACGGCTCCATCGTCGTGAACTTCGACGTCAACACGCTCGCGAACGGCAGCATCGGTCCCGTCGATCAGGCGCTGCTGAACGAGATCATCGCGAATCCGTCCGGCTTCTACGTCAACGTGCACACGTCCGAGTTTCCGAACGGCGCGATCCGCGGCCAGCTCGCCTCCGCCGCCGCGCCCGAAGGCGCGCGCACGATCGTTCTGCCGGTCGTCGGCAAGGTCACGGGCACGAACAACACGAACTTCGTGACCGACATGCGCGTTGTGAACCGCGGCACGACGACCGCGAATCTCACGCTCGACTACTTCGCGTCGTCCGGCAACGGCCAGAGCGCGCCGAACGTGACGAAGACGGTGACCGTCGCCGCGGGTGAAGAGAAAGTCCTCGACGATCTCCTCGGCGGCACGCTGCAGACGAGCGGCCTCGGCGCGCTGCGCGTCACGTCCGATCAGAACGTGCTCGTCTCCTCGCGCGTCATCAACGACCTTCGCTCCAGCAACCTCGGCACGACCGGCTTCGCGATGAGCGGCTCGCCCGCGGACGCCGCGCCGACGTCGGGCACACTCTCGTTCCTGTCGCAGGCTTCCGGCCCGGATCAGAGCGCGGGCGTCGGCTTCCGCACGAACGTCGGCTACTTCAATCCGAGCGCGTCATCCGTGACCGCGACGTTCGTCGCGCATCGCGCGAGCGACGGCGCCGTCATCGGCACGAACACGGTCACGATCCCAGGCTTCTCGCAGTTGCAGCAGGGCGTGTTCGGCTTGCTTTCGAACGTGCCGGACGCGAATCGGGCGCAGTCAAACTTCTACATCACGTGGTCTTCGTCCGCGCCGCTCTTCGTCTACGGCTCCGTCGTCGACAACAAGACCGGCGACTCGGTTCTGATTCAATAGAAAGCGATCGTGATCCGCCGCCGCTTTCCCTTCGAGGACCGGCCCAGACTCTGGGGCGTCGCCGTCTCCCACTATCAGGTGGAGGGCGGCGACGCCAGCGACTGGACGGACTGGGAAGAGCTCGGAAAAACCCGCGGCGGACTTTGCGGCGACGCCGTCGACTCGTGGTCGCGCTACGAGGAAGACGCCATTCACGCGCGCGACGCCGGCGCCAACGCGTTCCGCTTCTCCATCTCGTGGAGTCGCGTCGAGCCGCGTCGAGGCGAGTTCGATGAGGCCGCGCTGCAGCGCTATCGCCGTTTCGTCGATCGCCTCGTCGAGCTGAACATCGAGCCCGTCGTCACGCTCTTTCACTACACGCATCCGCGCTGGTTTCACGAGAAGACGCCGTGGACGTCGACCGCGGCGGTCGTCGCGTTCTCGCGTTTCGCGGGACGCGTCGCCGCCGCCCTCGGCGATGCCGTGCGCTTCTGGGTCATTCTCAACGAGCCGCTCGTCTTCATCCTCGCCGGCTATCTCGACGCGCAGATTCCGCCGGGCGTGAGCGACACGCGCCTGCTCAACACCGTCTTCGACAACATGCTCGCCGCGCACTGCGCGGCCGCGAACGAGATCCGCTCGCGCATTCCGAACGCGGCCTTCGGCGTCGCGCACAACATGATGGGCTTCGCGCCGGAGCGCGAGAAGAATCCGCTCGACGGCTTCATCGCGCGCACCGCGCACTCGATGTACAACACCGGCATCATGGAGGCCTTCGCCACCGGGCGATGGAAGTTCCTCCTCCCTCCCGGCACGATGATTCGCGGGCGCCGCGACGAGCTCCCCTGCTGGCTCGACGCGTTCGGCATCAACTTCTATTCGCGCCTGCATCTGCGCTGTCCCGGCCGCCGCCGCGTGATCGGCGACTTCGATTATCACGACCGCACGGGACACGGCCTCAGCGACAACGGCTGGGAGATCGCACCCGCGATCCTCGGCGATCTCATCGACGAGGCGAGCCAGTCCGGCTTTCCGCTCGTGATCACGGAGAACGGCATCGCCGACGCGAACGATCGCCTGCGTCCCGAGTTCCTGCGCATGCACGGCGACGAGATCCGCAAGGCCGAGGAGCGCGGGATTCCGATTCACGGATACTTTCACTGGTCGCTCGTCGACAACTACGAGTGGCTCGACGGCTACGAGCCGAAGTTCGGCCTGTACGCCGTCGATCGCGAGACCATGCGCCGCACGCCGCGCGCGTCGGTGAACGTGTTCCGAGAGCTCGGCCGCGAGTTCACCCGCTCTTTACGAGTTGCACAACCTCCGCTGCACACCCGCGCGTGACACTGAGCCATGCTGCTCGCGGACTTCCACATCCACACCACCTGGTCGGACGGGAAGCTCTCGATTCCCGAGGTCGTCGATCTGTTCGGACGCGCCGGCCATGACGTCATCGCCATCACCGATCATGTCGTGAACACCGACACGCTCGTCGGCAAGGTCACGCATCGATTCGGGCTCACCGTCACCGCGCAGAACTTCGCCGCGTATCGCGAGGAGATCGAGCGCGAGAAACAGCGCGCGCTCGATCAGTACGGGATGGTCGTCATTCCCGGCTTTGAGCTGACGCAGAACGCGGTCACCCGTCGCGCCTCCGCGCACGTCCTCGCCCTCGGCGTCGACGAGTTCATCTCCGCGGACGGCTCGGTCGACGACATGCTGCGCCGCGCGCAGAAGCAGAGCCGCGTCGTCGTCGCGTGTCATCCGCACGAACAGTCGGACTGGTTCTCGAACACGTTCTATCTCTGGAACCGCCGGCATGAAGTCGCGCACCTCGTCGATCTGTGGGAAGTGGCGTGCCGCTTCGATCTCTTTCCGCCCGTCGCCCGCGCGCGACTGCCGTACATCGGCAACAGCGACTTTCACCGCGAGGAGCATCTGTACGCGTGGAAGACGCTGCTGCCATCGCGCAAAAACGAGCTCGCGATCTTCCGCGCTCTCGAACAAGGCACCGGCCTCGGCGTCACACGCCTGCCCGCGCCATGCACTGAGGAAAGTGCATGATCTTCGCGGTGCTCGCACTCCTTGGCGTGCTCCTGACAACAGTTCAGGTGCTTCTCGTGCGGCGCAAGTCTCACTCCCCCTGGAGAGAGGATCAGCGTGAGGGGCTCATCTCCATCCTCAAACCCGTCTGCGGCCTCGACGACGAGCTCGAACAAAACCTCGTGTCCTTCACGCGTCTCGAGGGCATTCGCTACGAAGTCATCATCTCCGCGGAAGAGCGGGACGACCCGGCGATCGAGATCGCGCAGCGCGTGATGCTCATGCATCCCGAGGCGCCGTTCCGCATCGTCATCGATCCGGGCTCGCGACATGGCGTCGTCAATCGCAAAGTCGAGCGCCTCATCGCGGCGGAGCGCGTCGCGCAGGGCGACGTCTACTTCATCTCCGACTCCAACGTGCGCGTCGAACCGGACGACTTCGCGCGCACGCTCGCCGCGTTCAGCGATCCACGCACGGGCTGCGTCTCCAACCTCTTCACCGGCAGCGGCGCACAGACGCTTGGTGCCGCAATCGAGTCGCTGCACCTCCTCGGCTTCGTCGTTCCCGGCGCGGTCATGGCGGACGCGGCACATGTGCCGTGCGTCGTCGGCAAGTCGCTCGCGATCACGCGTGGCGTGCACGACGCGATCGGCGGCTTCGCGCGCTTCCGTCGCGTGCTCGCGGAGGATCAGGCGATCGGGCTGGCGGTGAAGGAGGCGGGATACGACGTCGTGCTGTCGCCGGTCGTGGTGCGGAACGTCATCGTCGAGCGCACCGTGAAGCGCGCGGTCGATCGGCAGGTGCGTTGGAACAAGATCCGGTACTCGTTCTCGCACGTGATGTACGTCAGCGAGCTGCTGCTCAACCCGCTCGTCTTCGCCATCGCCGCCGCGCTCGTCGAGCCGCGCCTCGTGCTCTTCCCGCTGCTCGTCGTCCTCGCGCGCGTGCTGCAGATGGCGCTCCTCAACCGCGCCACGCGCGCCGGCGTGACGTGGACGCAGCTCGCGGCGACGCCGCTCCTCGACCTCCTCATGCTGCATGCGTGGCTCGTCCCGTTCTTCTCGAACGAGGTCACGTGGCGCGGCTATCGCGCGCGCATCGGACGCGGCACGGAGATGATCGAGTTCGCCTAGCTCTTTACGCCGATTTCACACGTCGTCGCCGCTCCCTTCATCAGAATAGGGCGCATGAGATTCGTCTACAGATGGACCGAGGGGAAGTGGGCTTCGGTGGGCGCGGTGAGCGACGCGCATCTGCGGGCGTGGGAGTACGAGCTGGCGTCCGATGACGCACTGTCGGCTCATTCGACGGGCACCGCTCATTCCGCGGGGACGGACACGGTTCGGCTGTGGAAGACGCGCCGGCCCGATCTCGCTCCGGCGGAGCTCTGGGTGGGAGACCGGGAAGTCGCGCTCAACCTGTCACCGCGATAACGTGGAGAGATCGACGGAGCGCGGGGCGCTCGAGATCACGGAAGAGAGCGCGCCGAAGCTGATCTTCTTGCCCGTGAATCTGACCGTCGTGACGACTGCGGTCTGCGATGAATACGCGCCGATCGCCGCCGCGAAAACATCCGGATCGAACGCCGGGTCATGGATCGGCCGGTGATGGTGTGGACGGACCGCATCGCGCTCGGCGCCGCGGTCGACAATCTCAGCGGACGAGGCTTCACGCCTGTTCTCGCGCGGCGGTCGCCTCTCCGATCACGAAAGATCTCGTCGATGCGCTGGGCGGCCGCATTTCGTGGGAGAACCACGCCGACGGCGCGACGTTTCTCCATCGCGCTCCCTCTCTACGATCCCGCGCGGCACACCGAAGGCCACTAGCTCACCGCGATCATGATCGCCGCGGCGTCGTTTTCCGCGAGCACGCGCAGGTAGCCGCCGAGGAGGGCGAGCATGCGCGTCGTGTCGTCGGGGAGATCGTCGGCGAGGATCTCCACGCTCTTGCCGCAATAGCGGATGACCGGTGTGCCGTTCTCACGCAGCCATGCGTACTCGCCGCGCCAGAGCTTCGTCTGCTTGAAGCGGAACGGCGTGCCGTTCACGACGAGATCGCAGCTTCCGCTGAAGCACGAGCGGCCGGTCAGGAGCATGTCCGCGCTGCGGACCGTGATCACCGGCTTCATCATGCCTTGCCGGCGGAACGTCCAGTGCTGCTCGCCGGCGCTCGCGTGCGCGCTGTTGCTGAACATGCCGTCGAACGCGAAGCGTCCGACCGGCTCCGAGCCGCGCAGCAGCACGTGCTCGCGGCCCATGACCTTCGACTTGATCAGGCGATACGTTTCACTCATCACATTCAACGTACGTTCGAAGCGAGCGGCGCGTTTCGGAGAGCGTGTGAATTCGGGGTGATTTAAAATCGACGCGTGGATTACGCGCCGATCTCACTCCGCGACAAGTTCGAGAAGTTTCGCGAGCAGTGGTCGCCGAAAGTCATCGCGCGGATGAACGACTACGAGTTCAAGCTCGCGCGGCTCGAGGGCGAGTTCGTGTGGCACAGTCACGCCGAGACCGACGAGACGTTCTTCGTCGTCGACGGCACGCTCGTGCTCGAAATGCGCGACGGCTCGGTCACACTCTCCGCGGGCGAGATGTTCGTCGTGCCGCGCGGCGTCGAGCATCGCCCGCGCGCGAGCGCCGAGTGCAAGATCATGCTCATCGAACCCGCGGGCACGGTCAACACGGGCGACGCCGGCGGCGCGATGACCGCGCCGAACGACGTCTGGATCTGACGCACGTGCGCATCGACGACTATCTCGCGCGCGTCGGTCTCGCGCGTCCGCTTCCTCCGAATGCAGAGACGCTGCGCCGACTTCACATCGCGCATCTCGGCGCGTTCCCGTTCGACAACCTCGGCATCCAGCGTCACGACACGATCGACACCGACGTCGACGCCGTCGAGCGCAAGTTCCTGGGCGGGATCACGGGTGGTTACTGCTTCGAGCAGAACACGCTGTTCGGCGCGGTCTTGCGCGAGCTCGGCTTCACCGTGACCACGCTCCTCGGGCGCGTCGGTCCGGATCTCAATCACATGCTCCTGCGCGTGGATATCGAAGACGAGCCGTGGCTCGCGGACGTTGGATTCGGCGCCGAAGGTCCGCTCGCGCCGCTGCCGCTGCGCGAGGGCACGTACAAAGACGACGACGGCATCGCGTACTCGCTGCGCCGCGACGCGCATCACTGGATACTCACGATGCATTACGCCGAGAAGTCGGACGAGATGTACGCGTTCGCGGAGGCGCCGCATACCGCGGGCGACATCGCGATGGCGAACTACTACACGTCGACGCATCCCGCGTCTGCGTTCCGCCGCACGCTCACGATTCAGCGCGCGACGCCGGAGGAGCGCGTGATTCTGCGGCCGCGCGTGGTGACGCGATATCGCAACGGCGTGCGCACCGACACGCCGATCGAACCGAGCGAGGTGAGGCGCTATGCGCGCGAGCTGTTCGGCGTCGACCTCGGCGACGCGGCGTTGCTCTTCGAGACTTCCGGATGAGATTTCGCGCGCAATGAAAGATCGCATTGACGCCATCCTCCGCCGCAATCAGGCGGAGTACCTCGAATCCCTCGTGCCGCCGCGCGACGCGCTGCTCGAGCGCATGGAAAAGTTCGCGGCAGAGAACGATCATCCGATCGCCGATCCGGAGGTCGCGCAGCTCGTGCGTGCGCTCGTGCGGCTGCGGCGGCCGCGTCGCGTGATCGAAGTCGGTACGAACATCGGCTACTCGGTCGTCGTGATGGGACGCGAGTGCGATGCCGACGCGGTCGTCGAGACGATCGAGATCGATCACAACACGCTCTCCACCGCGCGCAAGTTCGTGGCCGAGGCGGCGCTGCCGTGCCGGGTCGTGTTTCATGAGGGCGCAGCGCTGGAGATTCTGCCGCGCCTCACCGGCCCGTTCGACTTCGTCTTCATCGACTGTGTGAAGACCGAGTACGGCGATTACCTCGACGCGCTGCTGCCGAAGATCGAGCGCGATGGCGTGATCGTGTGCGACAACCTGCTGTGGAAGGGCCGCGTCGCCGCGGGCGATCACGATGCCGCGACGGACGCGCTGCGCGCGTTCAACAAGCGCCTCGCCAGCGATCCGCGCCTCATCACGAGCATCATGGCTGTTGGCGATGGGACGGGCGTTTCGGTCGTGATCTGAAACAAAAAAGGCGGGCCGCAGCCCGCCTTTTCAATCGTTGATGATCTCGATTACGACGCCGACTTCACCGTTCCCTTGACCGGGATCGTGACCAGCGGCTTCGTGTGATCGCTCGTGTGAATGAGCACGTTGCCGTCGATGTTGCCCGGCTTCGCGTCCTTCGCGATCTGCAGCGTCACTTCGTACTCGCCCTTGTTCGCGGTCGGCTTCACGTCGGCGGTGACGCCGGCGATGCCCGACTCCGCCTTCGTGACGACGAACGACTCCGGCGCCTTCATGTTGTTCGAGCGCAGCGTGATCGTGCGCGTGGCGGCGGTGTCGCTCGGCGCGACTTCGCCGAAGTTGATGCCGGTCGGCTCGACGCGGTACGGCGGGCGGACGACGCCCGAGACGCTGATCCAGTAGTCCGGCTGATGCTTCGAGTTCGTGATGACGTGCACCTTCTCGGCGAGCGGGCCGACGCGCGCGTCGGCGCCGCCGACGGTGAT
>DATELS010000044.1:0-5340 GCA_035276365.1 Thermoanaerobaculia bacterium | reverse complement strand
CGGGCTTCTCGGCGAGCACGTGCTTCCCTGCTTCGAGCGCGCCGATCGCAACTTCGGCGAGAAGGTTGTTCGTCGTGGCGACGACGACGAGGGTGACGTCATCGCGCTTCACGACTTCGCGCCAGTCGGTGGAGACGAATGCATTCGTGGCGCGCGCGAGGCTCTCCGCGCGTTCACGCACGACGTCGGCGCAGGCGACGACGCGTGCGTCGCGCTGCAGCGCCTTCGCGCGCTTCTGGCCGATCAGGCCGCAGCCGACGATGGCGACGCCGTGCGTCACTCGCCACCCCACTTCATGCCGCGATCCTTCGGCACGATGCGCCGCAGCGTGTAGATGTCGGTCTGCAGATCGTCGCTATGCTCAGCGAGCTCGCTCCACGGATCCCATACGGCGCTGAGCAGCTTTCCGCTGATGCCGTCGCTCGCCGCGGACGCGAGAAAGACCGCGAGCGCGGCGCCTTTGCCGAGCGGCGCGCCGCCTTGTTCCTTCTGCCGGATCATGCGCGCGTAAAACGCCTCGCCCACTTTTTCGGGACCGGCGGCGAGGACTTCGTCGAGGAGGCGCGTGTTGAGCGCGCCGGGCGCGATCGAGTTGACGTCGATGCCGGTCCCGCGCGTTTCCTCGGCCAGGCTCTCCGCAAAGCGCACGACCGCGGCCTTCGACGCGGCGTACGCGGTGATGCGCGGCAGCGGATTGGTCGCGCCGCCGCCGGAGACCTGCACGATCTTGCCGTAGCGCTGCGCGCGGAAATGCGGGAGCAGCGCGCGGCACGGGAGGATGGAGCCGTAGAGGTTGATCTCCATGGCGCGCGTCCACTCGAGCCAGTCGACGTCTTCGATGACGCCGAACGGTCCATAGACGCCGGCGTTGTTGACGAGGATCTGCACGCTGCCGAGCTCGCGCAATGCGCGATCGACGACGCGCTGCACGTCTTCTTCTCTCGAAACGTCGGCGACTTCGGCGATCGCGTTGGCGCCGAGTTCCGCTCTCGCCTCTTCGAGCTTCGCGCCGTCGCGCGCGCAGATGAGCACACGCGCACCGGCCGCGACGTACGCGCGCGCGATTTCGAGGCCGAGGCCTTGATTCGCGCCGGTGATGATCGCGGAGCGGCCGGCGAGCATCACGAGCGCGCCTCCATCACCCACGGATTGGCCACGAGGTAATCGACCGTCCGCACGATGCCTTCGCGAATGGAGAGCTTCGGCGTCCAGCCGAAGCCGCGCATCTTCGCGCAGTCGAGGAAGATGAACGGGTTGTCGCCGATCCATCCGCGATCGCCGCCGGAGAACGTGAGCCGCGGCTTCACATTCAGTCGCTCGGTGATCCAGCCGACGGAGTCGAGCACTTCGCAGTATTGATCGGTGCCGAGGTTGAGGATGTTCACGCGTTCGGTGCTGCGCTCGATCGCCGTCAACATCGCGTCGAGGCAGTCCTGCACATAGAGGTAGGACTTGCGCTGCTTGCCGTCGCCGAGGATGTGCAGCTCGGTGGGATCGGCGAGCAGGCGCTTCACGAAGTCGAAGACATGGCCGTGCGTGTACCGCTCGCCGAGAATGGAGACGAAGCGGAAGATGAAGGTTTGGAAGCCGAAGCCTTCCGCGTACGCGGAGACGAATCCTTCGGCGCCGAGCTTGGACGCGCCATAGAACGAGGTCTGCACGGGGAACGGCGCGTGCTCGGGAGTCGGGAAGACCGCGGCCTCGCCGTAGATGGAGCCCGTGGACGAGAAGGCGATGCGTTTCACGCCTTTGACGCGCATGGCCTCGAGGACATTGAACGTGCCGATCGTGTTCTGATCGAGATCGCGCCGGGGATCGTCGGTGCCGAAACGCACGTCGGCGTTGGCAGCGAGATGGAAAACGAAGTCGCAGCCGGTCATGGCCTCGCTCATGGCCATGGCGTTGAGCAGATCGCCCTTGATCACGCGAAAACGCGGATTGCGCATCGCGCCTTCGAGGAAGCGTTGAATGCCGGTCGAGTAGTTGTCGTACCCGACGACTTCATGGCCGTCCGCGAGGAGGCGGTCGACGAGGTTGCTGCCGATGAAACCGGCGGCGCCGGTGATGAAGAATCTCATTGTTCTTTCGTTGACGTCAGGCGGCGCGAAGGCGCGCGAAGATGGTGCGGCGCAACGACGGCAGCGCGGCGCAGGTGACGAGCTGCACGAATCCGCCGGCCAGCACGAGTTGGACGATGAGGATCGGTACTGAATGCGCGGAGACGAGGATGCGCGTCAATGCCGCTGCCGCGACGGCGGCCACAATGGGCAGGCCGGTGTCCTGTCCATACCAGCGCCACTCTTCACCGGGCAGGATGCGCCGATGCATGATGCGAATGACGATCACGGAATAACCGATGTTGTACAGACACCAGGTCACGGCCGCGCCGATCGCGCCATAGTGATAGGTCGCGAAAAACAATGCTGGGCCGAGGATGGCGACCGCAGTGGCATTGGCGGCGAGACTGAGCCGCGTCCAGCCGTACGCGAGCTGTAATGCATACGGAAGGTTCAATAGGCCGTTGATGGCGGTGCCGAGGATGAGCAGGGAGAGGATGGGACTGGCGACGCGCGCGGTCACGCTGCTGCGCGTCCATAATTCCAGGAGCTCGCGCGAGAAGAACGCGACGAATACGGCGATCGGAACGATGATCGCGGCCATGCTCTGGCAGGCGCGGTGATAGAGCGGAACGAGCGACTCCTCGCCGCTCGCTGCGAGCTGCGCGAAGCGCGGGAACAGCGCCGTAAAAACGGGACTGGCCAGTCGGTACAAGCTCGCCGCCACCGCCGCGGCGACGCTGTAGTAGCCGAACGCCTCGAGGGACAGGAGCTTGCTGAGGATCAATTTGTCGAGCTGCGACAAGACGATGCCCAATGCGCTGATGCCGAGCATGCCCGCGGCGAATTGGTAGATCGAGCGCAGGAGCGCGGCCGCGAATCGCGCCGGTGCGGTGTCGCGCACTTCACGCCACAGCGCCAAAGCCACGGCAATCGTGTGAATGAGACTGACGATCGACTGCCACGCGAAAAAGGCGATGATGCTCGGCGAGATCAGCCACAGAATCAGAATCGAGCCAACGCCGCGCAACGTCGCGGCCACGGCATTGATGCCGTTCAAAAGGACCTGGCGCTGGAGTCCCTGCAGTCCGCCACTGTACAAGCCGAGGGGCCATTGGGCGGCGACGACGAGCCCCATGACGATCACGGCATGCTGTACGGTGGGTCCGGGCAGGTGCTGCGCGTTCACCCACTTGTAGGCGATGACGTGCGACAGGGCGATGATCGCCGTCGCATTGAGCAGTCCAATCGCCCAATAGACCATTTCCAGCGACCGCAGCAGGCTGCGCATTTCGGTCCGCGTGCCCTCGTGCGCCGATAGGCGCGCGAATTCGCGATTGAGCGTGGTGCTCAATCCCAGATCGAAGAGGGAGAAGATGGCCTGCAAGGTGAGAAAGAATCCGACGAGGCCGTAGGCCTCCATGCCCATGAAGCGGATATACAACGGGATGAAGGCGATGGACATGAGTCCCGCCCAGACGTTCCCGCCCACGTTCGCAATGACGTTCTTTGTGACGACTCCCAGTTTCATTTCACCCGCTTCAAGAACGCCTCGGGCCAATACGTCACGCGCTCGCGAACGACTCCCTCATTGAACGCAAACGGCGGCTCTTCGATCACGAACTCGGGATTCTTGGCGACGAACTCGCGCGCGGCATCGCGCGGGTTGTTCCACGACCAGTCGTCCTGCGTCCGCGGCGCGTTGCTGAGCCAATGCATGATGCCGTCCGTGGCGACGATGTACGAGCCGGGCGTGACCATCGGCGCATACACCTCGAGCTCCGCGAACACGTGCGCCTTCGTGTGATTCGAGTCGAGAAGGATGAGCACCGTCTCTCCCGGCTTCACGTGGGAGCGCACTTCGTCGACGATCGCCGCGTCGACGGAGCTTCCCTCGATCAACGTCAAATACGAGCGCAGCGGATGCTCATCGATGGCCTTGCGATTGTGCGGCCGGATCTCGATGTCGATGCCGATCACACGTCCCTTCTCCATCGCCTTGCAGAGCGAGGCGTAGAAGATCAGCGAGCCGCCGTGCGCAATGCCGGTCTCGATGATGACGTCGGGCTGAATCGCATAGATCACTTCCTGAATGCGAATCATGTCGTCCGGCAATTGAATGACCGGACGTCCCATCCACGTGAAGCTGTAGACGTATTTCGCGTCCCAGCCGCTGCGCAGCCACGCCTTCGACACGGCTTCGAAGCCTTCGGCGCTGCCGATGTTGTAGGTGGCGTCGCCGTCGGCGCCGTCGAGCGTCACGACGCCGCGTTCGAAATCGATATGAATCAAGCTTCCACGACCTTTCTGTAATCAGAGACGAGCCCGGGAAAATCCTCGAGAATCGACCTCGGATTCGCCCCGAGCTCTTCGCGAATGCGCGTGACGTCGATGCGCGGGAAGACGACCGAGGGTGCGCCGTCGACGAATGCCACAGCGCTTCCGGTCGCATTCTTCAATGCGTCCGCGAGCTCGCCATTGGAGACGGCAATTCCGCTGGCGACGTTGTAAATCGTCTCCTGTCCCCGCAATGCGACCTCGAGGATCAGCGATACGGCGTCGTCGATCGAGATGTAATCCTTGGAAGAGTCGGCCGAGGTTCGGATCGTGACGGATTGCAACTGAACGGCATCACGCACGAGTGAAGTCACGAAATTTTCGGACGTCCAGTCAGGACCATAGACATTGGACAGCCGCACGACGCGTGCGCGCGCGCCGGCCAGCGTCAGGACGAGCGACTCGCCCATGACTTTCGAGGCGTTGTAGAGATCACTCGGCGACGCGGGATCGACGAGAAACGCGGCATTTTCGTCCGCGCTCGCCGCGCCCGAATAGAGCCGCGTCGAGGACAAATAGACGAAACTCTGATAACGCGCGCGCTCGAGCACGTCCAGAACTCGGCAGACGTGCGCACGGACAGTGTCGGCGGGGCGCTGACGAAAATCAGCGGTGAGGCCGATGGCATACACGACGTGTCCGAGGTCGCGGTCCCGCCAGGAGTCGAAATCATCGCGCGCCGGCGTGATGCACTCGAATCCCCTTTTCGACACTTCGGCCGCCACGTGCGAGCCGATGAATCCCGCGGAACCGAAAACTGTGAATGTCGTCACTCGCGATATCCGAGGACCTTCAAGGGCGTTCCGGCGGCAATGGCGTACTCGGGCACTTCCCCGCGTACCAGCGAGCCCGCGCCGATGACGCAGCCGCGTCGCAGAATCGCGCCGTCGACGAGCACTACGTTCGCGCCGATCCAGACGTCGTCCTCGACCACAATGCCGCCTTT
>DATELS010000043.1:0-9987 GCA_035276365.1 Thermoanaerobaculia bacterium | reverse complement strand
TTTTCCGAGGTGCGGCGTGAACGGGGTGGTGGTGAGCGAGACGGTGCGGAGGCACGTCACGAACGCGGGCTATCTGTCGTATCTCGCGTTCCTCGCCATCGTCGCCCTCGGCGTGTCACGCTTCAACCGGCCGGCGTCGATGTGGCCGTCGCTCGTGGCGGTGCTCGCGATCATCGCGGGCTCGGCGCCGATCGGTCCCGAATTTTCCTCGGGCACGCTGCAGCTCATCCTCGTGAAGCCCGTGAAGCGCTGGGTGTACTTGCTGTCGCGCGTCGCGGGCGTTGTGTTGGCCGTGTCGATCGCGGCGATCGTCGGCGGCGTCTTCGAGCTCGCGGGACGACTGGCGTGGGGCGAAGTGCTCGCCGCGCCGGAGATCGCGCGCGCGACGCTGAACTGTTTCGCCGACGCGACGCTCACCGCATCGCTCCTCGTCCTCCTCGGCAGTCTGACGCGCGCGTACTTCAACGCCGCGATCTACCTCGGCACGCAATTCGCCCTCGGCGGAACGATGGCCGTCTTCGGAATGCTGCGCGCGAGCGGCAGAGACTTTTCCGCGATCGAGCGCGGACTCGCGATGGTCGACAACGCGCTCTTCCCCGAGTTCCCGCCGCGCTTCGACGCGTCGTGGCTCACGCTCGTGCTGCTCGAAGCCGCGATCGCGCTGACGCTCGCGTGCGTCGCGTTCCGCGCGCGCGAAGTGCCGTACGGAGGCGACTGACGATGCGCCTCGAACATCTCAGCGAAGACGAGGAAGACTTCTGGCGCGGCGAGTTCGGTCAGGACAACTGGCTGTTCGGCGCACTCGAGCTGAGCGTGACGCTCCCCGAGTTCGCGGGCGGCGTGCCCGCGCTGCGCACGATGCACTTCGGCTACTACCTGCAGCCGCTGCATCTCAACGTCGACGATCGCGAAGACCTCCCGCGCAAGCTCTTGTACGTGCTCGCGCGACGACGCCCGCCGCTCGATTTTCTCGAGCTGAGCGGCGCCGGCATCCGCATCCCGCACTGCTTCCCGACCGGCTTCACGCTGGGCTCGGTGCTGCGCATCACGTTGCAGGAGCTGAGGCGGTTGCCGTTGAAAGAGCCCGCAACAAAATAGAATGCGCGCGATGACCCCGGTGGCGCGCCTGCTTCACTACTTCTCCCTCCGTAAAACACGACTGGCGTGGGGCGCGCTCTCGATGGTCGGCTCCGCGGTATTCTCGCTGCTCAAGCCCGTCATCATCGGCAGCGCGGTCGATGCGCTCACGCACGGCTTCACGCGCGCGATGCTCGTCCGCTACGGCTTGATGCTCATCGGCGCGTCGATGGTCGAGGGCATGTTCCTCTTCCTGCAGCGGCGCGTGCTCATCGGCGCGTCGCGGCACATCGAGTACGACATGCGCAACGACTTCTATGCGCATCTGCAGAAGCTGCCGCTGCGCTTCTACCACGAGCAGCGCACGGGCGATCTCATGTCGCGTGCGACGAACGATCTCTCCAACGTGCGCATGCTCATCGGACCCGGCGTCATGCACGCGTTCTCGTCGGTGCTGATCGTCGTCGGCGCGTTCACGATGATGGCGCGCGTCAACACCACGATGGCGCTGCTTTCCCTCGCGGCGGTGCCGGTCGTCGCGGGACTAGCGAAGACGGCAGGCGAGCGCATTCACGAGCGATCGAAAGCCGTCTCCGATTACTTCGGCGAAATCTCCGCGCGCGTGCAGGAGAACCTCGCCGGCGTGCGCGTCGTGCGCGCGTTCACGCGCGAGGCGAGCGAGGTCGAGACGTTCAAGCGGATGAACCGCGAGTACGTGGAGCGCAACCGCTCGCTCATCCGCCTGACGGCGATGTTCTACCCGACGCTGCACGCGCTCGTCGGAATCATGTTCGTGGTGATCTTCTACGTCGGCAGCCGAAAAATTCTCGCCGGCGAGCTGACCCTCGGCCAATTCGTCGCCTTCCAGTTCTTCCTCGGACGCATGATCTGGCCTTTGATCGCGCTCGGCTGGGTGATCAATCTCGTGCAGCGCGGCATGGCGTCGATGCGCAGGCTCACGGAGATATGGAACGTCGAGCCGGATGTCGACGAAGGGACGCCCGTCGCCGGCACGCCGCGCGGCGATCTCGAGATCCGCAACCTCACGTTCGCATACGCCGATCGCGCGGTGCTGCGCGACATCGACCTCACCGTGCATCGCGGCGAAACGGTGGGCATCATCGGACGCACGGGCAGCGGCAAGTCAACGCTGCTCGCGCTGCTCACGCGCGCGTTCGTGCCGCCGCCGCAGTCGATCTTCATCGACGGCCGCGCGATCGAGACGATTCCGATTCGCGAGCTGCGCGAGTGGATCGGCATGGTGCCTCAGGAGACGTTCCTTTTCTCCGAGTCGATCGCGGAGAACATCCGCTTCGGCCGCGCCGATGCAACCGACGAGGAAGTGGAAGCCGCGGCGAATGAAGCAGGACTGGCGACGGATGTCGCGACGTTCCCGAACGGCATCGCCACGACGATCGGCGAGCGCGGCATCACGCTCTCCGGCGGACAGAAGCAGCGCACCGCGATCGCGCGCGCACTCGTGCGCGAGCCGCTGATCCTCGTGCTCGACGACTCGCTGAGCGCGGTCGACACGCAGACGGAAGAACGCATCCTCGCGGCGCTGCGCTCGATCCGCAAAGGACGCACGGCGCTGATCGTGTCGCACCGCGTGTCGTCGGTGAAAGACGCGGATCACATCGTCGTGCTCGAGGACGGACG
This sequence comes from Thermoanaerobaculia bacterium, assembly GCA_035276365.1. Lineage (GTDB taxonomy): Bacteria > Acidobacteriota > Thermoanaerobaculia > Gp7-AA8 > Gp7-AA8 > QHVT01. The sequence continues at coordinate 7,251 of DATELS010000043.1, read as the reverse complement.
CATCGTCGAGCGCGGCACGCACGACACGCTGCTCGCGAAAGGTGGTTACTACGCGGCCACGTATCGCAAGCAGACGATCGAGGCGGAGCTCGAGGAGATCGCGTAACGCGCATGGCCGACCCGACCGACAAACACGAAGACGAAGGCGCGAAGGCGTTCGATCCGCATCTCACGTGGCGGCTGATGAAGTATCTGCGCCCGTATCGCTGGCGCGCACTCGTGTCGGTGCTGCTCGTGATCGTGTCGTCGCTGTTCGAGATCGCCGGTCCTGCGATCACGGCGGTGGCGATCGATCTCTTCGTCAAACCCGTTGCCGGCACCGAGCCTCTCGGCATGAGCCGGCGCTTCGGCGAGTGGATGGCGTCTCACGGCGTTCATCTCGCGCCACTCGAAGGCATCAACCTCGCGGCGGGCTTGTACCTCTTCACGCTCGTCGGCGGATTCGCGGTGCTGTACTCGCAGATGGTGCTGATGAACGTGATGGGGCAGTACATCATGTACGACCTGCGCAAGCAGATCTTCGCGCATTTGCAGCGGCTCGACATTCAGTTCTTCGATCGCAATCCGGTCGGACGTTTGATGACGCGCGTGACGACCGACGTCGACGCGCTCAACGATCTCTTCACCGCGGGATTCGTGGCGATCTTCGGCGACATCTTCGTGCTGGCCGGCATCGTCGGCGTGCTGTTCTACATGAACTGGCGCATGGCGCTCGTGCTGTTCTCGATCACGCCGTTCATCGTGCTCGTGTCGATCTGGTTCCGCCACGGCGCGCGCGTCACGTATCGCCAGGTGCGCGCGCGCATTGCCGCGATCAACGCGTTTCTGCAGGAGCACATCTCCGGCATGTCGACGGTGCAGCTCTTCAATCGCGAAGAGCGCGAGCTCGCGAAGTTCGACACGCTGAACGTGCGCCATCGCGACGCGAACCTCGACTCGATCTTCTACTACTCGGTCTTCTATCCGGTGATCGAGCTGATCGAGACGATCGGCGTCGCGCTCATCGTCTGGTATGGCGGCGGGAAGGTGATTCAGGGGACGCTCTCGGTCGGCGCGCTGGTCGCGTTCTTTCAGTACTCGCAGCGTTTCTATCAGCCGATCTCCGATCTCTCGGAGAAGTACAACATCCTCCAGGCGGCGATGGCGGCGAGCGAGCGCATTTTCAAACTGCTCGACACGCCGGCGAAGATCAAGGACGAGGGGACGCTGGAGATCGAGCACTTCGAGTCCCTCGAGATGCGCAACGTCTGGTTCGCGTACAACAACGAGGAGTGGGTCCTGAAGAACGTGTCGTTCCGCGTGGACCGCGGCGACCGCATCGCGCTCGTCGGCCACACGGGCGCGGGCAAGACGACGATCACGTCGCTGCTGTTGCGCTTCTACGACGTGCAGCGCGGAGAGATCCTGATCAACGGCGTGGACATCCGCCGCTACTCGATGGAGTCGCTGCGCCGCGTCTTCGCGATCGTGCAGCAGGACTTCTTCCTCTTCACCGGCAACATCGCCGAGAACATTTCCCTCGGCGACTCCGCGATCGGCGAGGAGCGCATCCGCACCGCCGCGCTGCGCGTGCAGGCCGATCGTTTCATCTCGCGCTTGCCGGAAGGGTACGCGTCGCAGGTGCGCGAGCGCGGCGCGGGATTGTCGGTCGGCGAGAAGCAACTGCTCTCGTTCGCGCGCGCGCTCGCGTTCAATCCGCCGGTGCTGATTCTCGACGAGGCGACGTCATCGATCGACACGGAGACGGAGCTGCTGATTCAGGAGGCGATCCGCACGCTGCTCGAAGGTCGCACGTCGATCGTGATCGCGCATCGCCTCTCGACGATTCGCTCCGCCGACACGATTCTCGTGTTCCACCATGGGGAGATTCGCGAGCGCGGAACGCACGACGAGCTCATGCACGTCAACGGGCTGTATCGCCGTCTCTACGAGATTCAATATCGCGAGGAAGTGGCGGTGTGACGGGCACCACGTTATTTGACATGCGGTGATTTCGGGCCTAAGGTTCGCAAATCCGTCCAAAACGGGAGGAGTGCAGGGAAGGGAGTGAGAGCGAGACCATGACCGTCAGGTTTTTCCCAGGAAGTCAGAAACATAAAACGAGCCTCATCGCAGGATTTCTCCGGCAGTTCCGTGTCGATCACGAGATGGTGCGCCCCGAGGAGTACAAGAACGTGCATCACCTCGGCTCGGATCCGGCAGTCGAAGTCGATGGACGCCTGTTCGTCGATCCGAACGTCGACGCGTTGAAGAAGATCCTCAACGTCGACTAGATTCGCAATTGCTCGCGGCGCGCGCCGACCGGCGCTCGCCCGTCCGCGCGTCCGCGTACGCGACCGTGATGCGAATCCTCTCTCCCGTCAACATCGCCCGCGTCCTCGCTTGCACGAAGAATGTGCAGCGCTCTCCCGGCGCGAGTGTCTTGAGACACGGACCGCTCGCGACGTCGTAGCCGCGACCCGCAGTGCCGTCGTCGCGTAACGCGGTGATGCTCGCGATCTGCAGCGGACGCGTGTCGGGATTCATCAGCACGATCGGCTTGCGTCCGACGAAGGAGAAGTGAATCGCGCTCGGCATCATGCAGAGCTCGCGCGTCGCCTCGGGCTGCGGTGGCGGCGGAGGTGGTGGTGGAGGAGGCGGCGGGGGAGTGACGATCGCGACTTCGCGGTCTTTCACCGGCGGCGCGGTGACGCGTCCGCGCAGCGTGACGACGCGGCGATCGTTGCCCGCGGCGATCGTGAGCGCGCCGGTGTAGCGTCCTGCCGCGCGCGGCGCGAACACGATCGCGGCGACGCACTGCGCGCCCGGATCGAGCTCGCCGTCGCAATTCGACGTGACGAGAAATGGCGGAGTGATCTCCGCGGTTGCACGCGCGAGACGAAAGCCGCCGTCGTTGCGCACGGTGACGAGTTGCGCGGACGCATTCACTCCGAGCATGCGCTCGCCGAAGTCGAGCGCGATCGGCGCGACCGCGGTGCGCGGTGGTGGCGGCGGACCGAGCACGGTCCCGTCGCCTTGCCACGGCGGCGGGGGCGGTGGTTCGGCAGTTGCGGTTTGCGTCACCACGCTCGGCAGCGCGACGGACTCGATCGCGCGCACTTCCGGCTTCGCGCGCGGAATCGCCAGGGCCGCGCCGATGAGCAACGCGAGGAAGAGAGCGCGTCGCGCGCGGCGCTTGCGCTCTTCCTCGTCGCGGCCGACCACTGAGATCGTGATGACGGACATGAGTTAGCTCGCTTCGCGCAACGCGTGGACCGGCGTGTCCGTCTCGAGCTTCACAATCGTCGTCTTCGTCGCGGCGGGCGTGCTCTTCACGCCCTGCAGCAGATCACGCACGCGGCTCGCGCCGCCGACGAGGATCAGCCACGTCAGCCAGTAGTCGAGAAAGCGCGGCGCGGCGTCGCCTTGCACGAGGCGGATGATGCGCAGGTCCGCGCGATCGATCACCAGCAGCGCGACGGCGGCGCCGAGGGCGAGCAGGAGATTCTTGCGGCGCCCCTGCGCGCGCTTGCGCGCGGCGAGGTGATGATTCTCCGCGAGCATGCGCTCGGCGTCGATGAGATAACTCGCCGATGCGACGATGCGCTCCATTGCAAACGCCGCCAGCGCGAAGAGGGCGATGAGTTTCGCGGTGTCGTCCATGAGCTGCCTCCCTGAAGCAGTAGTGACGAAACCGCGCTCAGCGTTTCATTACGCGCGAAACATGGTGCCCGCCTCTTGCTCGACGGCCTGGCGGATGCGCGACTCGAACGGCTTCGCGATGAGCGGCAGCTTGCTGTCGAGAATGATCTCGGAGTCGGTGACCTCGAGCGTCCCTTCGACGTTCAGCCCGCGCGCCTTGCCGCGAAACTTCAGCGTGTCGCCGACCCATTCGTGCGAGAGATCGTCGGCGCGGTCGCCGAACTGCGAGAGGAGCTGCGAGAGCCGCGCGTCGACGCGGCGGTGCGCGTCTGCGCGAGTGGTGTGGTGCGGAATGCTGATGCGCATGCGGCGAGAAGCGAGCAACGTTCGCGCCTACCCGTGACGCAGGGTCGGGCTCCGAACGAGGTCGACACGCAGAGCGATTAGGGAGGAGATGACACGACGAACGAGTAGCTGCGCCTATCTTCAAATGCCGCCACCGAACCAGAGTTCCGGACGGACGCGCGAATGCTATGTTGACCGACATCGGTAGCGCCCGGTGTCCACATATAGATGTTACTCGTGCCGTATGGTTGGACCACTGTCCATGTCGAGCCGTCGAGGCGTTCAAATTGATACTCGATGGGAGGCAGTCCGCCGAGAGCGCGGATCTCCCACGATAGCGTGACTCCCGCCGGTTGTGGTGATTCTGGGAGAACCGCCTCTCCGATCCGCGCCTGCGCGGCTACGTCAGAGACCCCGATATGATCCCACCAGACTTCGCCACCGTAAGCGCGGAAGTCGAGCCAAGACACCGGACCGCTATAAATCATCGCAAGCGGGAGTTCGAGACGCGTCCATTGGCCCGCGGGAGGTACGTCTCCGACGCGAATGGTTGCTACCGTGCCTACAAACCCCTCCTCTTCCAATGGAACATCGTCGCCCCAATACAGAACGTATACACTGTCAGGTCGCCGTCTGCCGCAACAAGGTTGCGAGACGGGTTTTTCAATAGCGATTGAGAGCGTCCTTGGCGCGGTTTCACACTGGTTGATGAGGACATAGCTCACGAAGGTCTGGTCGGCACCCAACTCAGGCGGTTCGACATTAGAAGAGTCGAAGTACACGAAGGAGTCGCGCCACCACTCGCTGAGGCCAATTTTGAGTGATGCATCCCCGGTGGCGTGCTGGCTCGTGTCCCACGTGCCTGGATCGCCCTCATCGACGAACGCCCACTCGGGAAGCGAATCTTCAATCCATACCGTGTCTCCTTGGGGGACGCTCGGCGAGACCGGATCCAGCGTGCAAGGAGAGACGGTGATCGTTTTGGAGATCGTGACTCCCCCCGACGTTACGCTCAGAACAATCGATGTCGCACTGTTCACGATGCCCGTGTTGAGCACTCCCGAATATGCCGTCCCATTTTCGCTTGCCGTGGATGGGCTAGCGACACTCGGGTCGCTGCTCGTCAAAACAAGCGAGCCATTGGGGACGACGAAGCCGGTCACATGGACGACGAATGGGACTTGCTCGCCACTCGGAACCTCCGCAGCGATCTCGATGGACTCCGCAATCGGAGGATCGAGGCGGACAGTGGCACTTAGAGTATTCGACAGCGTAGCAGTAACAGAGACCATGGTGGCTTCTGCGACGCCATGGATGGGCGTCAGCGGGAACGAAGCAGAGGTCATCCCTTGCGTGAAGTGAACGGAAGCAGGGACCGTCGCAAGATCGGTTCGTGAAGACTGCAACGTCACGTCGAGCGGATTCGGAGCGGCGTTCGACAGCGTCACCGTTCCGGCGATATTTGCGATACCAGGAACGCCGTTGGTCGGCGTCAATGACAAGTTCGTGATCGCAGGCGCTGGGGCTGTTTCTGAATGAACCGTCAGCGTGGCTGTCCGTTCGATACCATCGCGGCGAGCGGTAATCACTACATTGTTGTCGGCTGCCACGGTTGAGGTCGTAAGTGGCACGCTTGCTTCGGACTCGTCCGGCGGAACCGTAACTGCAGAAGCGACTCCGACCGCAGCGCTGGAGGCGCTCATCGAGACCACGAATCCGCTCGGAGCCGGCCCGTCGAGTGTGATCGTAGCGTTGCTCGGCTGCCCTCCGAGTACGGATGTGGGTGCAACTGCAAGCGACGTAATCTGCGGAGCCCGAATCGTGATTGAAGCGGCGAGTGGCGCACCATACGTCGCAGTCAACTCTACCGTCGTGATGGAGTCGACCGGAGCCGTCACGACATCAAACGTCGCGGTCGTACCGCCTTCGGGGATGTTTACGGACGACGGAACAACGGCGGCCGGCGATGGAGACTGTAAAGCGATCTCCGCACCTCCGCCAGGAGCGGGCTTGTCGAGTGTGACCGTTGCTTGCGCATGAGCACCTCCGACGACGATCGTTGGCGTGAGAACGAATCCGACGAGCGCTGGCGGCGGCTCGATCCGACCCGACAAGCGAACGACGTTTTCGTCCTCGCTGCTCCTGAAGCATCCCATTGAATCGGAGTGGATCGCGCGAACGATGTAGTAGTACGTCACTCCGGGGACCAAACCGTAGGTGTCCACGAAGGTCGTGTCGGAAATACGGCAGTCCCACCACGAATCGTCCGTAGGCTCGAAACTAGGATCCACCGAGCGGTAGACATTGTAGAAAACGGGATACTCTTGGCAGGTGCCTTCCGCAGCCAGCCACGAGACATTCATTGATGATTGATCCGCAACGACCGTAGCCACCCCCGCGAATTGCGGCGGCGGGCACGGCGGGGTGATCGTGATCTGTATCGGCGCTGAAAGCGTGGTCTGACCTTCGTCGTCCGTACCGGCGACCGCAAAGGTATAAGTGCCTGGCTCAGTGGCCTTGAAGTAAAAGGTGCTTTGCGGGTAAGGAAGCTCCCAATCCAATTGACCGTTGATGAAGAATTGAGTATTGGCAATGCTACCGTCCGGGTCCGACATAGTGAATGCGCCGGTGACCCAGCGCGGTGCGCGATACTGCGTACCGCTACTTGGCGAGGTAATTGTGATTTGAGGTGGTAAATTGCTCACGACGTGCAGCCGCACCGAGACAGAGGTTGACGCGCCGATCGCGTCGGTCGCCCGAACGGTAAGCTCGTGCGTCCCAATCGGCGCGTCTGGCCAAGTCAAGGAATACGTGTAACCTCCTGATGAAGGAGTCGTGAGTTCACCGATCTTGACGGCGTCCGCTATGAATTCAACTTTCGTCAGCGAGCCGTCTGAATCATAAGCGTCCGCTGTGACCATGACGGAGATGGGTCCGCGCACGTAGCTTTCGTTTGTGGGTGCAATGATCGTGACCACAGGCGGCGTGTTCGGATTCACGACGATTTGGCGTTGCTGCGAGGCGAACACACCACCTTGCCTCACGCGTGCGGTGACTACGTGCGTTCCTCTCGGCACGCCGTTCCAGTTCATTTGCGCCAGCCAGTGCCGCGGCCTTAGCCGAAACAGTTGAGCGGCACCGAGATTCGTTTCACCGGAGTAGAAGTAGACGCTATCAATACAGTCGTCCGCATCATCGATGTCCGCCGAAAGCAGGATCGTCGCTCCCTCAGCATAGGTGGCGCCTTCAGGTGGGGACGTCAGCGCCATGGTTGGAGCTGAGCCC
>DATELS010000042.1:0-5462 GCA_035276365.1 Thermoanaerobaculia bacterium | reverse complement strand
GCGAATGAGCCGGATGCGATCGAGCGCCAGCGGCGTGCGGTGTGCGCGGAAATCTTCCGCAGAACGATGGTCGCGGCGATGGAGCTGCTGGGGATTCCGGTGCCGGCGCGAATGTGACCGACGCTACACAAGAGGTGTGGCGGAGTGCGTTACAATGCGCGCTCACGCGGTCGTCCAAGCCGCGCTCCAATATGAAACACGATCTCCAGGACTACGCGCTCCGCGTCTTGATTCTCGTCGCCGGCGGTGTGGCCGCGCTCCTTCTCGGCATGAAAGGCCACGGACAAGCCCTGCCCGCCGTGGCCCTCGGCGGTGCGCTCGGCGCATTCGTCGCGTCGCGCGCTCAAACCAGCGAAGAGTAGGCGTCAGACCGCTTCTTGCTCGCGGTCGTGCCCACCCTCCGCGCGGCGGACGTTCTCGGCCTGCAGTCCCTTCGGCCCCTGCTTCACGTCGAACTCGACGCGCTCGCCCTCATTGAGGGTGCGGTAGCCGCTGGCCTGGATGGCCGTGTGATGCACGAAGACGTCTTCACCCGTGCTGCGCTTGATGAAGCCGAATCCCTTGTCGTTGTTGAACCACTTCACAGTACCGGTCTCAGGCATTCCAACACCTCGTCAACTCATTCCCCGCCACTGTGGCGGTATGTCGGATTTGTGCAATGCCCGCGCCCGGACGCGTTACCAGATGAGCGCGCGATTCATCCCGATGCGGTGGAAGCCCAGGTCTTCATAGAGGGCGATGGCGGGAAGGTTGAAGTCATTGACGAAGAGCGTGACGGTTTTTCCTGCGCGAAAAAGATGGCCGCACACTTCGCGCAATAGCGCGCGCGAGTAGCCGTGACGGCGATAGCGCGGATGCGTCCACACGCCCATGAGCTGCACGGCGTCCGGCGTCACCGCGGAGTACTCGCACTTTGAAACGATCACGCCGTCGACGACGCGAATGACGGAACGCCGCTTGTCGATCAACTCGCGAATGCGCTCGCGATAGCCGTGCGCATCGCGCTCGAGCGGATCGATCCCGACTTCTTCCTTGTGCATCGCCGCGCACGCGGGCACGAGCGCGTCGAGATCGCGCGTCGTCGAGTAACGCGCGTCATGCAGATCGGGATAGTCGAAGCGCCGCTTGAGCGCGTAGATGGGCTGATTGAGTCGCACGACGGTCGGCGGATCGATGCGCGACCGCAAGTCGTTCCACAACGCCTCGACGAGCGGCGCCGGCGAGATGATCGCGCGCACCGGCAGCATGCGAGTGAGGATGCGATCGGCGACGAGCGACACCGCGGCATTGGTGATGTCGGTGGAAATCGAAGGATCACCCGCGAGGACGATGTTCGTCGCCAGCGACGCAAGCAACACGATCGCACCATTCAATCGCACGACCGCGATCTGCGACCCCGCCAGCGTCCTCTCCTCGAGCAGCCGCGAGATGAGGTACACATGAATCAACCGGTCCCGCTGCAAAAACTCCAGCGCCCCTCGGAAATCATCTTCCGACAGGAGCCGAAGCGACCAGCGTCCTTCCGCGGGGAGAGTAGCCATTGCGCCAACTACAACTGCGACCTCCCCAAGTATGCAACGCCGTCCACCAACTTGTGCCAGAGGGAGCGGTTTTGCCATTCGTCGAACTTGCGTTCTTTCGCGTGCGCGAGGTCGCCGGCGAATGCGGTGCGGAGTTGGCCGGCGATGTTGGGGTCGAGGATGCCGATGTTGACTTCGTCGTTGAGCTGGAACGAGCGATCGTCGAAGTTCGTCGAGCCGACGGCGCACCAGATGCCGTCGACGATCATCACCTTTTGATGGAGCAGCGTCGGCTGGTACTCCCAGATGCGCACGCCGCGCTTGAGCAACGTGCCGAAGTGATGATGGCTCGCGTGCTGGACGAGTGAGCTGTCGCTGGCCTCGTCCGACGGCACCATGATCTTCACCTCGACGCCGCGCTGCACGGCGGATTGCAGCGCCGCGATCGCTTCATCGTCCGGGAGCATGTACGGGTTCTGGATGATGATCTCGTGCCGCGCGGACTGCAGCGCGAGGTAGTAGAGGATCTGCACCGACGAGATGCTCCCGTTCGGCGAGGTGTACGCGACGTGTGCCGGCGTCGTGCCCGCGGGCGTGAGCTTCGGGAAGTACTTCGCGGCCGCGGGAATCTCGCCCGTCTCTTCGATCCAGTTCTCGCAGAACGCGCCCTGCAAACGATTCACGACCGGACCGCTGACGCGCACCGCGGTGTCGCGATAGTGCTTCTTGTCCTGCGCGTGTCCCGTCCACGTATCGGCGATGCAATGCCCGCCGATGTACGCGACCCGCCCGTCGATGATGACGAGCTTGCGGTGATCGCGATTGTTGATGCGGCCGAGGTTTTTGAAACGCAGCGGGTGGAACTTCGCGACTTTCACGCCGGCGCGCTCGAGCGTCGTCAGCATCTCGTTTTTGAGCTGGCGTCCGCCGGATGCGTCGACGAGCACGCGCACTTCGACGCCGCTCTGCGCCTTCGCCGCGAGCGCCTTCGTCATCTGTCGCGCGAGTGCGCCGTCGTACCAGATGAACGTCTCGAGATGGATGCTCTCGCGCGCCGCCGCGATGTCGCGGAAGAGCGGCGGAAAGAAGCCGTCGCCGTTCTGCAGTACGACGATTTGATTGCCGCCGTCGACGCTCGACTGCGTCAGTCCGACGAGCGACGGCATCATCTCCGTCACCGGCTGTCCGCTCTTCACGCCGAAGCGCACGTCGGGCTTGCGCTTCACCGACCAGAAGAGGATGAGCAGCGTGATCAGCGCGAAGAGACCGCCGATGAACGCGATGATGGGCATGCGCACGTACGTCGTACCGCGCTGCGTCCAGACTCGGAATGGTTCTTTGTCGTCGTGTTTGTCTTTCATGGATGAACGAGCTCTGCGAGGACGGGACGGTGATCGGACGGCCCTTCATCGAGGACGCGCGAGCCGCGCACCTGCCAGCCGGGATCGGTGAGGATGTAGTCGAGGCGCTCGTCCATGACCTTGTGCGTCGGCGTCTTCGGATCGCCCGCGAACTGCAGCGTGTTCGTGTGCAGAAAGCGCGCGATCTCGGGCGACTCCGGCGCGGCATTGAGATCGCCGACGAGGATGAACGGATACGCGCTCGTGTTGACGTGCGCGTTGACGCACTGCAACTGCACGCCGCGCGTCTCCGAGTTCATCGAGGCCCACGCGCTGGTGTGCGTGACGTAAAACTCGACCACGCCGCCATTGACGCGGATGATCGTCTCGAGCAGCGTGCGCGGCTCGCCGGTGCCGGGAAGCTCGTGCACTTCGCTGCGCACGATCGTCCCGCGCGTGAGCACTGCGTTGCCGAACTCGCCGTTCATGAAGATGTAGCTGCGGCCGAACACGACGTTCATGCCGGTCAGGCGCCGCAGCTCTTCCGCGTGATCGCCGAACCGCGCCTGCCACGTGTGCCGGTGCGCCTCGTTGATGCCGACGATATCCGGGTTGTACTTGCGGATCGTCTTCGCGATCTCTGCGATGTGCTCGCTCTTCAGAAAGCTCGCATGCCCTTCGATATTGAAGGTCATCACGGTGAGGTGCTTCGGATACGTGAGCGCGAATCGCCGCGGCTTGAGCGCCTTGCACTCGCCGGTGCGGAACTCGTACACGCCGAGCACGCGATAGGCGACGAAGATGAGGATGAGGCTTCCGACGATCAGTAGAGCGCGCTTCATGACGACGTCACAAGAACCGTGACGTCGCTGTGCATCCATAATGCCGAGGCTGGAAAGGCGGGGTCGAGGACGCGGCTTTGCAGCCGTTGCACGGCCTCTTCTTTCCCCGTTCCCGCGACGAGCAGCACGATCGCGCGCGACTCGAGAATCGTCCCGATCCCCATCGTGATCGCGTGCGACGGCACGTGCGCATCGGGGAAGTCGCTTGCGTTCGCGTGACGCGTCGACTGTGTGAGCTCGACGAGCCGCGTGCGCGAGTCGAACGGAGTGCCCGGCTCGTTGAAGCCGATGTGTCCGTTGCGGCCGAGGCCGAGGAAGGTCAGGGCGAGGCCGCCGGCGTCGCGGATCTCGGATTCGTAGCGGTGGCACTCCGCATCGAGATCGGCCGCGTTGCCGTCCGGGATGTGCGTGTTCGCCGGATCGACGTCGACGTGATCGAAGAGGTGACGCTTCATGTAGCTGAAGTAGCTCGCCGGATGTTCGCGCGGCACCTCGACGTACTCATCGAGGTTGAACGCCGTCACGTCGCGGAAGCAGTGATACGCGCGCGAGCACTCGCCGACGACGCGTTGATACATGCCGATGGGCGTGCGGCCGGTGGGGAGTCCGAGGACGATGCGCGGATCGGCGCGGATGGCGTCGAGGAGGAGATGCGCGGCGCGTTCGGAAAGCGCGTCGCTCGACGGGCACGGCTCCCACTTCACTGCGCGAGCTCTCCGCGCGCCCACACGCGCTCGACTTCGAAACGTTCGTTGAGGATGACGACGTCGGCGTCGTAGCGCATCTCGAGCTTTCCCTTCCGATCCGCCGCGCCGACGATGCGCGCCGGCACTTCCGTCGCCAGCGGGAGCACGGTCTCGACCGGCAGTCCCGCGAGCTCGATCATGTTCTTCACCGCCACGTCCATCGTGAGCACACTCCCGGCGATCGTGCCGTCCGCGAGACGCGCGGCACCGTCCGCCACGATCACCTCCGACTCGTACAACTTGTACGTCCCGTCGGCCAAACCGCACGCGCGCATGGCGTCGGTGACGAGCGCGATGCGATGCGGCATCGCATTCACCGCGATGCGCATCGCCGCGGGATGCACGTGAATGCCGTCCGCGACGAGCTCCGCGGTCGCCTGTACCGAAGTCAGCGCCGCGCCGACGACGCCGGGATCGCGGTGATGCAGACCCGACATCGCGTTGTAGAGATGCGTGAAGTGCGACGCGCCCCACTCCAGCGCTGCGACGGCGGTGGCGTGATCGGCGTTCGTGTGGCCGATGGAGAAGAGGATGCGGTCGCGGAAGTGCTCGATGAGAGCGCGCGCGCCTTCGATCTCCGGCGCGATGGTGGCGATCCAGCGCAGACGCGGCGCCTCGTTGAGCAGCGCCGCGAGCTCGTGAATGTCCGCGACGCGGATGGACTGCCGGTCCTGCGCTCCCGCGCGCGCGACGTTGATGAACGGTCCCTCGAGATGAATGGCGACGATCTCCGCGCCGGCCGGCGTGCCCGCCGCGACGCGACGAATCATCTCGACCGCATTCTGCAGATCGCCGCGCGAGGCGGAGAGCGTCGTTGCCGCGAGCGCGGTCGTGCCGTGCCGCGCATGAAACGCGAGGATGCGCTCCGTCGCATCGTCGTGCGCGTCCATGAAGTCCGCGCCGTTGCCGCCGTGCACGTGCACGTCGACGAAGCCCGGCACGATGATGCCGTCCACGCGCTCCGCGCTCGCGGGCACATGCGTGGTCTGCGCGACGTCAGCGATGACACCGCCG
>DATELS010000041.1:0-7961 GCA_035276365.1 Thermoanaerobaculia bacterium | reverse complement strand
GCGGATTATAGCGGCAGGTATCATCACGGCCATGTTCCGCATCCTGTTCGCGCTCGCAGAAGCCTTGCCGCTGCTGGCCGGTACTCCTTTGCCTACCGCGCCATCGCGCTGGGCGACCGATGCCGCGGGCGTGATTCCGGTGCGCGTGAAGTAGTCGCCGAGCGACATCTGCGCGTGCGCGTTCGAAGGCTCGTCGATCGCGTCGCGCACGACGAAGCCCGCGACCTGCGGCGCCTCGCTCTGCTCGACCACGTTCTCGACGCCGTAGTTGCCGATGTGCGGATACGTCATCACCACGATCTGAAAGCGGTACGACGGATCGGTGGCGATCTCCTGATATCCGGTGAGCGAAGTATTGAAGACGACTTCGCCGATCGTGTCGGCGGTTGCGCCGAACGACTCGCCTTCGTAGGAGGTGCCGTCTTCGAGGATGAGTTTTGCGTGCATGGACCGGTCGCGATTATATGTTCGTCACTCGTACCGCAACGCCTCGACCGGATTCATTCTCGCGGCGCGCATGCTCGGCGCGATCGTGGAGAGAAATGAAACGACGATGGAGAAGCCGGCGATGATGGCCAGGTCGAGTCCGCGCGTGATGAACGGAATCGACGACACGTAATACACCTCGGCGATCTCCGGCGGAAACGACACGAGCTCGTAGCGCGTGATGATCCAGCACACCAACGTTCCGAAGACGATGCCTGTCGTCGTGCCGGCGATGCCGACGATCGTCCCGTACCACATGAACACGCGCCGTACCATCGAGCGCTCCGCGCCCATCGAGCTCATGATGCCGATCTCGCGTCGCTTCTCGTGCACGGTCATGATCAATGTCGAGACGATGTTGAACGTCGACACGAACACGATCAGCCCGATGACGATGAACAGCACCTTCTGCTGAAACTTCAGCATCGAGAAGAGCTGGCGGTTGATCTCGCGCCAGTCGCTGACCGAGTAGCGGCCGTCGGTGATTTTCTCGATGAGGTCGACCGCGCGGTCGATGTCGGCATCGGGCTGCAGCTTCACCTCGATGAGATTCGCCGACGAGCCGGGTCCGAGAAGCGACTGCGCCTCGCCGAGATCGACGAAGAGCCAGCGCGCGTCGAATTCGTAGAAGCCGGTGTCGAAGACATTCGTGACGACGAACGTCGCGGTGCTCGGGAGAAAACTGCGCTGCGTCGCGGCGGCAACAGTGATGCTGATCGCGTCGCCTTTCTTCACGCCGAGCTTCGTCGCGAGATACTTGCCGACGGCGACACCACGCTCCCCTTCCGCGGTCTCGAACGTGCCGCGCGGACCGATCACGCGCGCGAGCATCTGCGACGACTTGCCGCGCGACGGTTCGATGCCCTTGAGCATCACTTCCGAGCCCGTGGCGTTCGTCTCCGTCGTCACGACCGCGTGTTGATAGACGACGGGCGACGCGTCGGCGACGCCGTGCACGCGCTTGAGCGTGGCGATGAGCGGCACCGGATCGGCGATCGCGCGCAGCGAGTAGACGAAGATCTCGGCGTTGCCGCCGAGGAGCTTGCGCTGGAGGTCGCGTTGATAGCCGGTCATCAGCGCCATCGAGATCACGAGCGCCATCACGCCGATGACGAGTCCGAGGATGGAGACGATGCCGACCGCGGAGATGAGGTTGTCGGTCGGACGCCGGAGATAGCGCCACGCGATGTGGCGGGCGAGATTCACTTCCGGATGATCCTTCCCTCGATGTCCGTGTCGATCGTGCCGCGCGACTTGATGTACGACTCGACGACCGTGCGGAAGTCGGCCTCGCGCTCCGTGTTCACCTTCGGCGGACGCGTCGCGTCCGCGAAGAGCGTGTAGCCGTCCTCGGTGCCGTGCAGGTACATGTAGTCGACGGTGGCGACGGTGTACGTTGCGTTGAGATCCAACGGCTTGCCGTTGACCTGTACGTCCTGCGCTTTCACGTCCGGGCCGTAGCGGAACGTGACGCCGGAGACCTGCAGGAAGCGTCCGTCGCCCGCGTCGACGCGCGAGACGGAGTTGTTGAGCATGTCGAGAAGCTCCTGCCCGGTCACGCGAAACGCGACGAGCGAGTTCGTGTAATAGAAGATGCCTTCGAGGTCGTAGTTCGTGATCGGGCCGGGCGGGATGTTGTCGTTGATGCGAATGCCGCCGCCGTTCACGAGCGCGACGTCGGTCTGCATCTGCGCGCGCGCGACGTCGGCGAGCAGATTGCCGAGCGCGGTCTCGCGTCCGCGAACCGCGGGCTCGACGCCTTCGAGGAGGTTCTTCGTGATCCCGATCGTCTCGATGCCGCCGAGCTTCTGCCCGAGCGCGCCGAGCCAGCGCTGCACGGCCGCGTCGACGTCCGGATCTTTCGCGATCGTCGTGTCGAGCGCGATGCGCAGCGGCGCGGTTTGAATCGGACCGCTCGATGGAACGGTGATGTCGTACACGATCGCGCTCTTCGCGTCCGCGTCCGCCTTCGTGATCCACGTGTTGCCGACGCGCGATTGCAGGAAGAGATGATCGTGTCCGCCGATGACGAGATCGATGCCGGGCACGTCGCGCGCGAGCTGTTCGTCGTCGGTGAGATCTTCGTGCGTGATGGCGATGACGATGCGCGCGCCGAGGCCGCGGAGGACTTCTGCGGCGTCGCGGGCGGCGGGCGCGACGTCCGTCGACTCGAGCCAGCTCTTCTTCATCGGATAGACGAGACCAACCAGTCCCACCTTGATGCCGCCGACTTGCACGAGCATCGTCTCGCTCGTCTTCGGGAAGCGCTGGTCGCACTGCGGATTGCACCAGCGCGAGTTCGTGGCCAGCCAACTGAAGCCGGAGTCTTTCACGCGATCGAGCAGGATCGTCGGATCGCTCTTGTCGAATTCGTGATTGCCGAACGTGATGACCATTCGCGGATCGAATGCCTCGGGATCGCCGTCGAGGCGATTGAGCACGTCGACCATCGACTTCGCATCGAGGTACTTGCTCATGACGGACGGATAGAGCGCGTCCCCGGCGTGCAGGAGCAGCACGGGCGTGCCGTCCGACTCGAGATGCTTGCGCAACGTGCGGACGCGCGCGAGGCCGCCGGTGTTGCCTCCTTCGAGTCCCTCGACCTTGTAGACGTCGTTGATCTGCAGGATCTTGAAACGCGTCGCGGGCGGCGGCGTGACGGTGGCGCACGCGGCCATGAAAAGAGCGAGAGCGAGCGTGAGGTAGCGCACGAAGCGCATGGTACATAATCCGCGCTCCATGAAACGCGCTCTGGTGGTCCTCGCGCTTCTCACCTCGTCCGCGTTCGCCCAGATCCCGTCACCGTCCGCGTTCCTGAAGATGCAGGTCGGCGCGGACAAGACGCTCGCGGATTACAAGCAGATTCGCGCGTATCTGCAGGCGCTCGGCGCCGCCTCTCCCCGCGTCTCCCTCGAAGTCCTCGGCAAGACCGTCCTCGGCGAAGACATGGTCATGGCGGTCATCTCGTCCGAGGAGAACATCCGGAATCTGACGCGCATCCGCGAGGTCGCGAAACGCCTCGCCGATCCGCGCGGACTCTCCGACGCCGACGCGGAGAAGCTGATCGGCGAAGGCAAGGCGGTGGTGCTCGTCACGTGCAACATCCACGCGAGCGAGATCGCGTCGAGCCAGATGGCGATGGAGTGGGCGTACGCGCTCGCCACCGCGAACGACGCCGAGACCAAGCGCCGCCTCGGCAACGTCGTGCTGCTGCTAGTCCCGTCGCTCAATCCCGACGGGCAGACGATGATCACCGACTACTACCGGAAGTACGCCGGCACGAAGTACGAGGGCGGACGCCTGCCGTGGCTCTATCACCACTACGTCGGCCACGACAACAATCGCGACTGGTACATGCTCACGCAGCCGGAGACGCGCGCGCTGAATCGCGCAGTATACCACGAGTGGAACCCGCAGGTGTTCGTCGATGAGCACCAGATGGGCACGGACGGCCCGCGCATGTTCATCCCGCCGTTCTCGGATCCGCTCGATCCGGACGTGCATCCGCTGATCTGGCGCGAAGTGAACATGATCGGCTCGAACATGGCGCTGCGCCTCGAGCAGGCGAACAAGAGCGGGCTGATTTACGGCTACTCGTTCGATGCGTACTGGATCGGCGGGACGCGGAACACGGGATGGTGGAAGAACATCACCGGACTGCTGCTGGAGACGGCGTCGGCGCGCATCGCGACGCCGATTTACGTCGAGCCGAATGAGCTGCGCGGCGGCACGAAGGGACTGATCGACTACAAGGCGACGATCAATCATCCGAACCCGTGGAAGGGCGGATGGTGGCGGATGCGCGACATCATGGACTACGAGCGGATCGCGTCGGACGCGCTGCTCGAGCTGACCGCGAATTATCGCGAGGACCTCTTGCGCAATCTCGTGACGCGCGCGCGCGCCGCGATCGCGTCGGCGAAGCCCGGACAGGACTGGCGCATCCCGAAGCAGCAGCGCGACTGGCCGACGGCGCAGCATCTCGCGTGGCTGATGAACGAGCACAACGTGGAAGTGCGGCAGGCGTCGAACGGCGACTACTGGATTCCGCGCGCGCAGCCGTACGGGAAGTTCATCGACGAGATGTTGACGCCGCAGCGCTATCCGGAAGTGCGGCTGCAGCCGGGAAAAGACATCCTGCGGCCGTACGACGTCGCGACATGGACGCTCCCGCTGATGATGGGCGTGACGGTGGAGCGCGGCGCGATGCCCGAGGGGACGACGCGCGTGACGGAGATTCAGCCGGCGACGAAAGAGGTGATCGCGCGCGGCGAGAAGCTCGCGCGCAAGCCGCGCGTCGCGACGTACAAGTCGTGGTCGGCGCCGATCGATGAAGGCTGGACGCGCTGGCTGCTGGAGACGAACGGCATTCCCGTGAAGTCGCTCTCGCCGCAGGATGTGCAGAAGGGCATCAGCGGATTCGACGCCGTGATCCTGCCCGATCTTTCGAAGGAGGTGATGGCGACGGGTCGGCGGCGCGCGGAAGGCTCGGGCATGCGCTACGACGAGGAGATGCCGCCGGAGTACACGGGCGGTCTCGAGAAGAGCGGCGCGGATGCGCTGCGGAAGTTCGTCAATGAAGGTGGAACGCTGATCGCGTTCGGCTCCGCGTGCGAGTACGTGATCGATGAGTTCAACGTGCCGGTGCGCAACGCGCTCGCGGGCGTGAACGCGGATCAGTACACGAATCCCGGCTCATTGGTGCACATCCGCCTGCGGACGGATCATCCGGTGACGCAGGGGATGCCGCAGGAGACGGCGGCGTTTCTCGATGAGGGGATCGCGTTCGACACGACCGCGCCCGCGACGGATATGCAGCGCTGGGTACTGGCCACCTATCCCGAAGACCCGCAGGACGTCCTGCTGTCGGGATGGATTCAGGGTGCCGACCGCCTGACACGCAAAGCCGCGGCGGTGGCGCTGACGTACGGCAAGGGGAAGATCGTGCTGTTCGGGTTCCGCCCGCAACATCGCGGGCAGACCCACGCGACCTTCCCGCTCGTGTTCAACGCGCTCTGGTGGAGCGTTTCTCCGTAGCGTTACTTCTTCTTCGCGGACCGCTTCACATCCCCGCGATCGCCCTGCCCCGGCGCGACGGTCGTCTTGGACTTGCTGCGCCGATCGGCGGCGAGCGAGCGTCCGACGTCGACGACGTCTTTGAAGCGGCCCTGGTCATCGCGGCGCACGAAGCGTTTGTCTCCGGGAGTCGGCTCGATCAATTCACGTTTTCTGGGCATGCATCCTCCTGCGAAGGAAGAATGCAATAAGCATGATCGGCACCAGCACGACGTCGAGCGGAATGTTCGTGGTCTCGACGTACTCGCGAACGAGCGGCGGCTGCGCGTATGGACGCTGATCGACGTCGCGGACGAAAAAGAGATCGTCGTTGCCGGGACGCGACCGCGACGTGTCGATGCTCGCCGTCAGCCGCGTCCCCTCGGCGATCGCGACGCCGCTGACTTTCGCGACTTCGGCGCGCGTGTCCGCGTCGAGTGTGTTGCTCCACTGCAAGAAACCGGGCCAGAGCTCGGCGCCGATAGTTCCGCGCACGCGCTGGGGGCCGAGGAAGAAGACGCGCAGCGAGCGGCCATCGTCGGCGGGCTGCGAGGCGGGCTCGCGATACGGAAAGAACGGCCTCTCCGTCCCGAACGACATCTTCACGGCCTCGGTCCTCGCATAGAGCTCGGACTGCGTCTTGTCGATCTTGAACGCAGTGATCTTCCAATGCGCGTCGACGTACGGCCTCGCCCATTGCTCGAGATCGGGCGTCGCCGCGTATTCGTGATCGCGCAGCCATCCTTGCAACGCGGAGGCGTCGCTGACGTCGAGGATGACGGCTTCGTAGCCCGCGACTCTCGCGGTGGAGACGACTTCGACGGGCGCCGCCGCCGTCGCGATCTCTGCGGACTTGCGGCTCGTGAAATAGAGAAGGACCAACGGCGTCCAATCGATCTCGCGACGGCGCTTGTCGACGACTTGCCGCACGGTCTTGTCGGCGAGGATGTCGAAGAGCCGATCGCTGACCGCGGTGAGCACGGGCGCGGATGGCGTAGGGACGAGGAATCCGAAGTCGTGCGCGCCGCCGTGAAAGGTCGCGCGACGGATGAAGTGCTCGGTCTTCGTCGCCGGATCCCAAACGATGACCGCCGACTCCTCGACGACCCGCACCTCCTCCCCCGCCCGCGGCGCCGGCGCACACGCGAACACGCGGCTCGCGCCGGCGAGGAGGATGACGGCGGCGATGTGACGCATGATCAAGATTGTATGATGCACTTGACATCGCGCGCGTTTGGCACGAAATTGAATGCCAAATGGACTCGCAACCCTCATCGTCGACTCGCGATATCGATCGTTACCGGCGATTCCTGAACGGAGGATCGCCAGGGCCGCACGCGTATGTCGTCCTTCTCGGTCTCGATTCCTTCGATGGCGCTGCACTTCTCCGCGCCATCCAGAAGGGTCTGCCGTGGAAAACGTTCGAACGCTTCGTGACGAACATCGACCTCCCCGCCGAGCAGGTTGCGGACGTGCTGGGGATTCCGCGGCGCACGCTGGCGCGCCGCAAAGTCGAAGGCCGGCTCAAATCCGACGAGTCGGATCGCCTCGTCCGTCTGGCACGCGTCTTCGCCAAGGCGCTTCACCTCTTCGATGGCGATCGCGACGCCGCGCGCCTCTGGCTCACCGACATCAACATCGCCCTCGGCCGTGTCTCGCCGCTCGACTACGCGCGCACCTCACTCGGTGCCGATGAAGTCGAGGCGCTCGTCGACCGCATCGAGTACGGCATTTTCTCGTAGAGATGATCACGGCGTGGCGCATCGTTCATCCGATGTACGCGGACGATGCGTTCAGCGGCGAAGGTCCGCGGCGCCGCGGCGGCCGATGGAATCCCCCGAAAACCGCGGTCGTGTATACCGCTTCATCGGTTGCGCTGGCCACGCTCGAGTTGCTCGTGCACAACCCGCGTGCGCTGCTCCTTCCGGAGTACGTGCTCTTTTCCTGCTCGTTCCCCGAGGCGATCGTCGAGAGCGTCGATCGAAAGCGGCTGCCCGCGAAGTGGCGCGACTATCCCCCGCCCGTCGAATTGCAGGGGATCGGAAATGAATGGTTGCAGAGTCGTGCGTCGGCGGTGCTCGAAGTGCCGAGTGCAGTCGTGGAAGAAGAAGTGAACTACCTCCTCAATCCGGAGCACGACGACTTCCGCTCCGTCGACATCGGCGGGCCGCGGCCCTTTCACGTCGACCTGCGCCTGCTCACCTGAGGCGGCGGTACTCCCACGGCGGGACGGGGTTGCCGTGCCAGAGGCCGAGGCTGTCGCGGCGGGCGTTGGCTTGCGCTTGTTCGTACGCGCGGCCGTTGTCGAGGTCGGCGGAGTCGTCGTACCAGGCCATGCCGCGGCGCACTTGTTCGAGGCCGATGTCGAGGTCGCCGAGGTAGACGCGGCCGACGATGCGGCCGTAGGCGTCGATCGAGCG
>DATELS010000040.1:0-7336 GCA_035276365.1 Thermoanaerobaculia bacterium | reverse complement strand
CGGCCGTCGGCAAGATCGTAAGAAGCCGACGGCCGAGGCGGCCGTCGCTACACAAGTCCTACTTCTTCTTCCCCACCTCGAGGCTGATCGAGACCTTCACGTCGTCGCCGAGGAGGAGGCCACCTTCGTCGACGGTGCGGTTCCAGACGATGCCGTAGTCCTTGCGGTTCACGGTCGTGTCGATGTCGAAGCCGGCCTTCTCGTTGCCGCGCGCGTCCTTGCCGAAGCCGAGGAACGAGACGGGAAGCGTGACGCGCTTCGTCACACCGTGCATCGTCAGGTCGCCCGTCACGTCGAACTCCGTCTTCGACTTCGGCGTCACCTTCGTGCTCTTGAACGTGATCGCGGGAAACTTCGTCACGTCGAAAAAGTCCGCGCTGCGGAGGTGCTCGTCGCGGTTCGTGTTGCCCGTGTCGATGCTCGTCGCCTCAATCGAGAAGTCGACCGACGAGTTCGCGGGGTTCGCGCGATCGATGTTGATGTTCGCGTCGAAGTCGCGGAAGTTGCCGGAGACGTTCGCCATCAGGTGGCGCACCTTGAACGTCGCCATCGAGTGCGACTTGTCGACCGTCCAGGTCTCCGTCGCCGCCGCGGGGGCGACAGGAGCGGGCACCGGCGTCTGCGCGAAGAGCGGCGTGGCGAAGAGAGTCAGAAGGAGAACACTGCGAGTCACTTTCATAAGTGCTTGGCAACGCCCTCGCGCGCCGCGTGGATTCCCGCGAGCCGGCCGCTCGCCCACGCCCATTGGAAGTTGTAGCCGCCGATGCGCCCGTCGACGTCGAGGATCTCGCCGCAGAGGTACAAACCGTTGCGTTTTCGTGACGCCATCGTCGACAGATCGACTTCGCTCAGCGGCACGCCGCCCGCCGTCACCTCCGCGTAGTCGAAGCCGCGATCGCGCACGACCGGAACCACATGCTCGACGAGAGCGCGCACGATGCGTCGCCGCTCCTCCTTCTTCATCTGCCCGAGCGCCTGCGCGGTCGTGAGTTGTGCGAGCAGTCGCTCGGGGATACGTCCGCGCAGCACGCTGGCGACAGTCGCGCGCGCATTCGCGTCGATGAACATCGCCTCGAGCGACTCGAACGTCTCGCCCGGAAGAAAGTTCGCGACGAGCGCCCCGCGCTCCGCGATCCAGTGCCGCGAGATGTCGAGGACGACCGGTCCGCTGAGCCCAAAGTGCGTGAACAGCAACGATCCGCGATGTTTCGTGACGACGCGTCCTGTCGCGCTGCGCACCGACAACTCCGCGTCGGTGCTCGCCCCACTGATGCGCGTCATCCAGTGACCGTCCGGCAGCACGAGCGGCACGAGCGCGGGAAAGACCTCGGTCACCGTGTGTCCCACCGCGCGCACCATCGTGTAGCCGTGACCATCACTCCCGGTCTTCGGCACGCTGCGACCGCCGGTCGCGAGGATGACGCAACGCGCCGGCACCTCGTCGAGCGACTGCACGCGACGCGATGTCAAAATCTCGACACCCTCCGCCGCGCGCAGCAGCGCATCGACCACCGTCCGCGCGCGATCCGTCACCGGAAACAGCTTCCCCGTCTCCTCGCGCTTCAACGCGACGCCCATCGACGCGAACCATTCGATCGTCTGCTCGACCGTGAACGTCCGCAGCACTTTCGCGATCGCGTTGCGGTTCCCGTTGAAGTCATCGGGCGTCACGACGTCATGCGTCACGTTGCACCGCCCACCGCCCGAGATCAGGATCTTCGAGCCGATCTTCGGCGCGCCATCGAACGCCACGACGCGCGCATCCGGCGCGGTTTGCTTCGCGAAGATCGCGGCCGTCAGTCCCGCCGCGCCCGCGCCGATGATCGCAACGTCGTAATCAGGTCTCAAAGTCGTCAAGTCTCAAAGTCTCAAAGAAGTAACACATCCGCCACTCTTTGAGACTTTGCGACTTTGAGACTCTGCGACTATCTTCGCCGTCCATGCGACGCGCATTCGTTCTTCTTCTCACGCTGACGCTGACCGTCTCGATGTTCGCGCGCGATGCCGCGGAATTGCAGGTCGCGCTGCGCAAGCTCACCGTCGTCGGCGGCGCGCTCTACGTCGCCGCGCATCCCGACGACGAGAACACCGCGATGCTGGCGTGGCTCGCGAACGATCGCCTGTTGCGCACCGGCTATCTCTCGATGACGCGCGGCGACGGCGGCCAAAACCTCATCGGCGAAGAGACCGGCCCCCTCCTCGGACTCATTCGCACGCAGGAGCTCCTCGCCGCGCGGCGCATCGACGGCGCGGAGCAGATGTTCACGCGCGCCGTCGACTTCGGCTTCTCGAAGAATCCCGAGGAGACGCTGAAGATCTGGGGACACGACGCGGTGCTCGCGGATGTCGTGTGGGCGATTCGCAAGTTCCAGCCCGACGTCATCATCACGCGCTTCCCCATCACCGGCGAAGGCGGACATGGACATCACACCGCGTCCGCGATGCTCGCCGAGGAAGCGTTCACCGCGGCCGCCGATCCGGCGAAGTTTCCCGAGCAATTGAACTTCGTCGCGCCATGGCAGGCAAAGCGGATCTTCTGGAACCGCTTCTCGTTCGGCAAGCCGATCGATCCCAACGATCCCGCAGTCGCCAAGTCCCTCCGCGTCGACCTCGGCACCTTCAATCCCGTCCTCGGCCGCGCCTACACCGAGATCGCGGCGCAGAGCCGCAGCCAGCACAAGAGCCAGGGCTTCGGCTCCGCGGAGCGGCGCGGCACCGTCATCAACTACTACGACCTGCGCAACGGCGCGCCCGCGACGACCGATTTGTTCGACGGCGTCGACATGAGCTGGTCGCGTTATCCGGGCGGAGAGAAAGTCGGCTCGCTCCTGCAGCGCGCGGCGGATGCATACGATCCGAAGCATCCCGCCGCGTCCGTGCCGATGCTCATGCAGGCGCTCAACGCGCTGTGGCAACTGCGCGCGACGCCCGAGTGGTCCGAGGCGAACAAGCCGTGGCTGGCGGGGAAAGAGCGCGAGCTGCTCGACGCCATCCGCGACTGCGCCGGCATCGCCATCGACGTCTCCGCCGCCGACTCCACCGTCACGCCGGGATCGGAGCTGCCGCTCAGCGTCACCGTCGTCAATCGCTCCGACTATGCGTTCCGCCTCTCGATGGTCGCGTCCGTGTACGCGAAGCCGAGCAAGGCGCCCGGCACGCCGCTCGAGAACAACAAGCCCGTCAAGACCGATCTCGTGCTGCAGGTGCCCACGCTGCCGTACTCGCAGCCGTACTGGCTGCGCGAGGAAGCGACGAAGGGGCTTTACACCGTCAAGAACATGACGGCGATCGGCGTCCCGGAGAATCCTCCCGACCTCTCGATCAACGTCACGCTCGATGACGCGCAGCAGAACACGCTCATCTTCCCGGTGCCCGTCGTCTATCGCTGGACCGATCCCGTCAAAGGCGAGCAGGTGCGGCGCGTCGACATCGTCCCGCCCGTTTCCGTGAAGCTCGGCTCGAATGTCTATCTGTTCCCCGAGGCGAAGGCGAGGCCGGTGACGGTGTGGATGAAGAGCTTCGGCGCAAGCGGCGGGAGCGTCTCGCTGCGCGTCCCGAAAGGGTGGACCGCGGAGCCGGCGTCGGTGCCGGTCACGTTCGCGGGCAAAGGCGACGAGCAGCGCGCGACGTTCACCGTCACGCCGCCGATCGGCGAAGAGACGGCAGCGATTCGCGCGCAGATCGCGCTCGACAAAGAAGCGATCACGGTCGCGGACGGCATCACCGACATCGACTATCCGCACATCCCCGCGCAACGCGTCCTCGGCGCCGCGACGGCGAAGGCGGTGCGCGCGAACATCAAACATCGCGGAGAGCACGTCGGCTACATCATGGGCTCGGGCGATCACGTGCCCGACACGCTGCGGCAGATTGGCTACGACGTCACGCTGCTCACGGACGCCGATCTCGATCGAGGCGACTTCGCCAAGTACGACGCGATCGTGACCGGCGTGCGCGCGTACAACACGCGCAAGCGCCTCAAGCTCGCGCACGACAAGCTGATGCAGTACGTCGAGAACGGCGGCACGATGGTCGTGCAGTACAACACGCTCGACGAGCTGACGGTCGCCGCGCCGGGACCGAAGCCGTTCAAGATCTCGCGCGATCGCGTGACGGTGGAAGAGGCGCCGATCAAGATGCTCACGCCGTCGGTGCCGGTGCTGACGACGCCGAACAAGATCACGTCCGCGGACTTTGACGGCTGGGTGCAGGAGCGCGGGCTCTACTTCCCGAACGAATGGGATCCCGCGTACACGACGGTGCTGTCGACGCAGGATCCCGGCGAGCCGGAACGCGCGGGCGGCGAGCTCGTGACGCGCTACGGCAAGGGCGTGTACGTATACACCGCGTACGCGTGGTGGCGGCAACTCGCCGCGGGCGTGCCGGGCGCGGTGCGCGCGTTCACGAACCTGGTCTCCGCGGAATGAACGAAGAGCCGCCGCCGATCCTCGGAACGTGGCGGCGGCTCTACGCCGCGGTGCTGTTTGTGCTCGCGCTGGACGTGACTCTTTTTTATCTCTTCACAAGGGTCTTCACGTGAGGACCGCCGACTGGATCGTCCTCGTCGCCACCCTCGCGGCGATCGTCCTCTACGGTCTCTGGAAAGGGCGGCGGCAGAAGCGGCTCGCGCAGTACCTCCTCGCCGACCGGCAACTGCAGTGGTACACGATCGCGCTCTCCGTCATGGCCACGCAGGCCAGCGCGATCACGTTTCTCTCCACGCCCGGCCAGGCCTACACCGACGGCATGCGCTTCGTGCAGTTCTACCTCGGACTCCCCGTGGCGATGGTCATCCTCTCCATCACCGCGGTGCCGGTCTTCCATCGACTGAAAGTCTTCACCGCGTACGAATATCTCGAGACGCGCTTCGGCCTCCCGACGCGCGTCCTCACCGCGATCCTCTTTCTCATCCAGCGCGGACTCGGCACCGCGATGACGCTCTACGCCCCCGCGCTCATCGTCTCCCTCGTCCTCGGCTGGAACATTCAGCGCACGACGTTTCTCATCGGCGCGCTGGTCATCCTCTACACGACGACGGGCGGAACGAAAGCCGTGAGCTGGACGCAGATGCATCAGCTCTGCGTGTCGATGGCCGGAATGGCGATCGCGCTCGTCGTCGCCATTCGCTCGCTGCCGGCGGGCGTGGGATTCGCGGACGCCGTGCGCGTCGCGGGACGCATGGGGCGCATCAACGTCATCGACTTCACGTTCGACGTCACGACGCCGTACAACTTCTGGTCGGGACTCTTCGGCGGACTCGTCGTCGCGCTCGCGTACTTTGGGACCGACCAGTCGCAAGTCCAGCGCTACCTCACCGGCGAGACCGTCACGCAAAGCCGGCTCGGACTCCTCTTCAACGGACTCGTGAAAGTGCCGATGCAGTTCTTCATTCTCTTCGTCGGCGCGATGGTGTTCGTCTTCTACCAGTTCGTCGCGCCGCCGCTGACGTTCAATCCCGTGCAGTATCGAAACGCGCACGCGAATGCGGAGTTCCAACAGCTCGAGCGCGCGCATGCGGCAACATTCGACGCGAAGCGCACCGCGGCGACAGAGCTCGTGCACGCGATGAAGACGAACGACGCGGCGGCGATCGCGCGCGGCACGACCGCGCTGCGCGCGTTGCAGCAGCGCGACAAGGAAACGCGCGCGCAGGCGTTCGATCTCATTCGCAAAAACGATCCGCGCGCCGAGCCCGCGGACACGGACTATGTCTTCCTCACCTTCGTCACGCGCAACCTGCCGGTGGGACTCGTCGGCGTGCTGCTCGCGTCGATCTTCTGCGCGGCGATGTCCGCGACCGCGTCGGGACTGAACGCGCTCGCGTCGACGAGCGCGATCGACATCTGGAAGCGCCTCGTGCGCTCGGACCTCAGCGATCACGGCTACGTGATCGTGTCGCGTTGGATGACGCTCTTCTGGGGCGCGTTCTGCATCGTCTTCGCGCTGTACGCCGCGCGACTCGGCTCGCTGATCGTCGCGGTCAACGTCGTCGGCTCGTATTTTTACGGGACGATGCTGGCGATCTTCCTCGTCGCGTTTTACGTGAAGCGCGTCGGCGGCACGGCGATGATCATCGGCGCGATCACCGCGGAGATCGCGGTGATTCTCTGCGCGACGCTGACGCCGATGGCGTGGCTGTGGTGGAACGTCGTCGGCGCCGCGGTCGGCGTGGGCGCTGCGCTGCTCGCGCAGCTCGGATTGAGGATTGAGGATTGAGAATTGAGGATCGGAGCACGAAAAGCTCGATCCCGGTATCTCCGATCCTCAATCCTCAATCCTCAATTCTCAATCCGGTCAGCGCTTCCAGCGTTCCACGTCTGCCCTGACGGTGTCCGCGAAATTCTTCTGCGCCGGCGTCGCGGCGGCGATGGCCTGCTCGCCGAGGCGCACGGCGTCGGCCTTGTTGCCCGCGCGCGCGGCGATGCGCGCCTTGAGATACAGGTTCTGCACGTTCTGGCTCGACTTCAGCGACTGATCGAGCCACGTGTTCATGTCCGCGTCCGTCGCCGCGCCCTTGTTCTCGAACGCGAACAGCGCCGCGTTGTACGACGCGCGCCAGTCGGGATTCATCGCGCCCTTGAGCGCGGACATCGTCCGCTCGACCGATTTCGTCTCGACCGTGAACGGCACCGCGACCTTCTCCCACTTGATCACGATCTTGGCCGCGTCGCTGGAGAGCTCCGGCACCTCGAAGTTCAGCCACTCCTCGAAGTTCGACGGCTCCGGCTTGACCTTGATCCGCAGCGCGTCCTTCGTCTCGTCATAGCTGTAGCTGCCCCACTGGTCGGCGACGCTGTTGAAGATCACCGTCCACTCGTCGCGGCCCGGGATCGTGTGAAGGCTGTACATGCCGCGCGCGAGCTTGTTGCCGTTGATCCAGACGTCGTCGCTGAAGTTGATCGTCGTCGCTTCGTTCGCGCCGGTGCGCCATACCTTGTCGTATGGAACGACGTCGCCCCAGATCGTGCGGCCCTTCACGCCGGGACGGCTGTACTTGATCGTGACGTCGGTGAGGCCGATCGTCTGCGTGAGCGTCGCGCCCTGGCTGACGCGCGGCGTGCGCACCTGCGCGAACGCGCTCGTCGTGAGGAGAAGAATCAGTGTGAAAAAGATGGTCTTGCGCATGGCGGCGGATGCTATCACCGCCACTGAATCCACCGGTCGTCGTACACGGTTTTCAAACCGCGACCGTCCGTGACCTCGACCTGCACGTCCGTCACGTGATGCACCTCCTCGGGACGCGTCTTGAAGAACGCGAGGAAGCGCACGCGCGTCACGCGCGTGTTGCCGGGACAGTGCTCCTCGAGCTTCGCGGGCGACAGCGTCGTCGGAAACT
>DATELS010000039.1:0-15986 GCA_035276365.1 Thermoanaerobaculia bacterium | reverse complement strand
GGCGGCGACAGAAGCTCGAATGCACCAACTGCCACGAGCTCGTGACGGTGAAGGGACGGACCGAGCCCGCGCCGGTCGACTTCGAGACGCACTGCCAGAGCTGTCATCGACTGACGTTCGATGCGCGCTTCCCGAACGCGGAAGTGCCGCACGGCGGCGATCCGCAGATCGCGTACGGCTTCGTGCTGGCGATGTACTCCGGCGATCGCGACATCGCCGGCAAGTCGCCCGCGGAAGTGCGTCGCCTGCTCACGGCGCAGAAGCGCATCGCGCCGGACGCGCAGGGCGTGCTGAACGCGGAGCAGGTGATCAAGACAAAGTGCCGCGTGTGCCACGACATCGTCCGCACTGGCACGCGCCTCGGCGTCGTCGCGCCGGTCCTGCGCTCGCAGTGGCTGTCGAACGCGAAGTTCACGCACGGGCGCCATCAGACGATCGGCTGCGAGGCGTGTCATCGCGACGCGCGCGCGAGCTCGGCGACGACGGACCTGCTCATGCCGCGCCTCGCGGACTGCACCGGATGCCACGCGCGTCACGCGGGATCGGCGCAGGCGGCGACGCCATGCGTCACCTGTCACGAGTATCATCTTCGACCACAACGA
This sequence comes from Thermoanaerobaculia bacterium, assembly GCA_035276365.1. Classification (GTDB taxonomy): domain Bacteria; phylum Acidobacteriota; class Thermoanaerobaculia; order Gp7-AA8; family Gp7-AA8; genus QHVT01. The sequence goes on along the minus strand of DATELS010000039.1, from coordinate 15,384 downwards.
CAGGTCGTGCAGTCATCGTTCGCCCAGGCAGGAATGGGCGGACTCGGAAGCGGAGGGCGAATGTTCCAGGGGATCCTGCTCGCGGTGATCGTGGTTCTGCTGCTGGTCGTGTTGGTGCCAGTGGGCATCGCGCTGTTCCAGCGGCTGCGCCCGACGCGCGAACGCCCGACGACGCCGCTCGAGCCGCCGCGAACACCGTCGACGGTGAAGATGCCGGCCATTCGTCCCGATGGTCCGACGGACAAGGTTTCGCGACAGGCGGAGGCGCCGCCGGATCTCACGCCGGCGCACGTGAAGGAGACGCGCGTCGTGCAGCCGGAGCCGGTGAAGACGGACGCGCCGTCCGGCACCGAGATGATGCTGTGGTACGGCATGCTCCACTGCACGAGCGGTCCGCTGGAAGGACAGCGCTTCGTCATCGAGGACGAGGGCTTTTACATCGGACGCGATCCGTCGCTGGCGAAGGTGGTCGTGCCGGACTCGCGCGTGTCGAAGCGGCACGTGCGCATCGTGCCGCGCGACGGCAAGGTGTGGGCGATCGATCAGAGCTCGACGAACGGCACGTTCGTGCGCGATCAGCGCATCACGGAAGTGCAGTTGAAGAGGGGAGACACCCTGGTCCTCGGCGACAACGCCGCGACGTTCGTGTATCAGATCTAGAAGATCGCCATGCGACGACTCGTTCTCGCCACGCTCCTCGTCGCGAACGCGCTGCATGCGGGATCGCGCGTCCGCGCGGTCCGTCCGTCGCCGCCGATGATCGCCATCAACGCCGAGCCCGCCGACTGCGCGATGACGCCGCCCGCGCCGGTGAGCTGCAGTGAAGGCGGCGCTGCGTTCAATTCGATCAGCGACGCGGAAGTCGACGCGATCGTGCGTGCGGCGGCGAAGTCGCTCGACGCGAATGCGATGACGATCGCGGTCGTCGATCGCGCGGGACGCCCGCTCGCGCTCTATCGCAAGCCCGGTGCAACCGCGGCGAACGACGAGCTCGCGGTCGGCACCGCACGCACCGCGGCGTTCTTCAGTCACAACCAGGCGCCGCTCTCCTCGCGCACGGTGCGCTATCTGAGCGGCATTCACTTCCCGCCCGACATCACGAACACGCCGAGCGCCGCGCTGTACGGAATCGAGAACACGAACCGCGGCTGCGACTTCAATGTCACTTTTCTGACCGGCCAGTGCATCCCGCGCGCTCGCTCGCTCGCTGGCTTGCCGTGTCAGCCGGGAAATACCGCGGGCTGCGGCACGGGCATCGTGACGAACAATCCCGGCGGCGTGCCGCTGTATCGCGCCGGACAACTCCTCGGCGGCATCGGCGTGGTGGGCGTCGACGGCGATCCGCAACGCGCGGAGTACGCCGCGGCGTCGGGCGCGTTCGGCGCGCCGGGCATCGTGCCGGTGCCGGTGTATCCGCTGCCGCCTCCCGGGAACGTCTTCGTCGACGGCATCCGCCTCCCATTCCTCGGCCCTGACATTCGCTTGAAGTTCGCGAGCAACGGCGCGCCGAACGGCGTGCGGCTCGACGGCGTGAACGCGGGCAGCGACAACGGCGCATTCGCAATAGCACCGCGCAACGGCGGCTGCGCGGCGAACGGCGATCTCATCGCGTCACACGCGGGAGCGAAGCTGTCGATGGCGGAGGTCGACGCGATCGTGCGACGCGCAATCGCCACGGCGCGGAAGACACGCGCGAATATCCGCCTGCCGCTGAATCGCTACGCGCGCATGGTCATCGCCGTCGCGGACGTCGACGGCTCGATCCTCGCGCTGCACCGCATGCCCGATGCGACGGTGTTCTCGGTCGACGTCGCGGTGGCGAAGTCGCGCAATGTGATCTGGTTCAGCAACGCCGGATTGCCGGGAGTTCCGCCCGGCACCGCGGTGAGCAACCGCACGATCGGCCTCGGCGGGCAGCCGTTCTTCCCGCCCGGCATCGACTCGAGCGTGCTCAATCCGCGCGAAGGTCCGTGGTATCGCTCGCTGTACGTGAAGGACCTCGCCAACGCGTGCACGCAAGGCGATCAGCTCTCAAATCCGAATCAGAACGGCGTGGTCTTCTTCGCCGGCTCCACGCCGCTCTATCGCGGCCACGAGCTCGTGGGAGGACTCGGCGTCAGCGGCGACGGCATCGAGCAGGACGACTACGTCACGTACTTTGGTGCGGGCGAGTTTCTGCCATCGCAGGATCTGTGGGCGGATCGCATCGTCCTCGACGGCGCGCGACTGCCGATGTTCAAGTTCCCGCGGCAGCCCGAAGGTGTCGACGAATGAGGCGGTGGCTGGTTGCTGGTGCCTGGTTGCTCGTGGTTGCCGGTAGTTTGTTCGCCCAGAATCCCTACTTCACTGACGTCATCCCGTTCACGCTCACCGGCACCACCGACGCGGCTCCCGGCACCATCGTGCGCGTCGTCATCGGCGACTCCAGCGCGTCATCAATGGTGGCCGAAGATCACACGTGGTCCGTGTTGTGGACCGCGTCGCTGAAGACCGGCACGTATGACTTGCGTATCGAGATCGGCAACGTCGTCGTCACCGATCTCCTGCGCGTGCAACTGCGCGGCACGCTCGCGCGGCAGCCGGGCATCGAGCGCGAGCCGCGATACGCGTCGCCGCTCCCGCCCGAACCGTCGCTGCAGGAGATCACCGATCGCTGGCGCATCGTGCCGCCGCCGTACGAGCTCGATGAAGCGGCGAAGAATCGCCTCGATCCGTATCACCGCAACATCCTCAAAGGCGACTATCCGATTCGCGGCACGAACGACTCCTTCTTCGTGCTCACGGGCATCAGCGACTCGCTCGTCGAGTCGCGCACGCTGCCCACGCCGTCCGGCGTCAGCGCCGCCCGGCCCGGCAGCTTCCGCTTCTTCGGCAGCGACGCGCAGGGCATCTTCGTGCAGAGCCTCATCGTCTCCGGCGACGTCTTCGAGGGACTGACGACGTTCCAGCCCGTGCGGCAGCGCGTGAAGGCGACGGTCGTCATCAACCTCAATCACGTGCGCGTCGAAGAGAACGCGCTCGTGAAGCCGGACGTGCGTCGCGGCACCGAGCGCACGAACGGACACGTCGCGCTGCAGGAGCTGTTCTACGAGCGCAAGCTGCGCGACCTCTCGAAGAACTTCGACTTCCTCTCCGTGCGCGCGGGCGTGCAGCCATTCTCCAGCGACTTCCGCGGCTTCGTCTTCTCCGACACGAACCTCGGCGCGCGCCTCTTCGGCAACTACGCGTCGAATCGCTACCAGTACAACCTCGCGCTCTTCGACCGCCTCGAGAAGGACACGAACAGCGGACTCAATGCGCCGGAGCTGCGCAAGCAGCGCGTGGTCATTGCCAACTTCTACTGGCAGGACTTTCTGCGCAAGGGCTACACGCAGGAGTTCTCCATCCATCACGTGCGCGACGAGAAGTCGCTGCACTACGACCGCAACGGCGTGCTCGTACGGCCGGCGCCGGTCGGCGTCGCGACGCCGCACTCATTGCACGCGACGTACATCGGCGCCGCGGGGCTCGGACACATCGGCCGCCTCAACGTCGATCACGCGCTGTACTACGTCTTCGGACGCGACTCGCTGAATCCGATCGCCGGTCCCGATCCCGAACTGCGCCGCGGCGATTCGGTGCGCGTCAGTGCAGGCATGGCCGCGCTCGAAGTCTCGTACGATCGCGACTGGCTGCGACCGCGCGTGGGCTTCTTCTACGCGAGCGGCGATCGCCATCCGCGCGATCGCACCGCGCGCGGCTTCGACTCCATCTTCGACGCGCCCGCGTTCGCCGGCGGCGGCTTCTCGTTCTTCAATCGCATGGGCATCCGCCTGCCCGCGACCGGCGTCGCGCTCGTCGAGCGCGGCAGCCTTCTCACGTCGCTGCGCAGCAGCAAGGAGGAAGGGCAGCCGAACTACGTGACCCCGGGAGTGCTGCTGGCGACGATCGGCCTCGACGCCGAGCTGACGCCGCGCCTCAAGGCGATCTTCACCGGGAACTACATCCGCCTCGACGCCGTCGAGCCGCTGGAGGAGATTCTCTTCCAGGGAGGGCTGCACAAGGATCTGGGCACCGACATCAGCGCCGGCGTGCGCTATCGCCCGTTCCTCAGCAACAACGTCGTCGTCGCCGGCGGCGTGGCCACGCTGATCCCCGGCAAGGGATTCGAAGACATCTACGAACGCAGTAAGCCGCTCTACCACGCATTCATGAACGTGACGCTGACCTTCTGATGCGCAAATTGTTGATCCTCAGCCTCTGTGTAGCGACGGCCGCCCTCGGCCGCCGGCTGGAAGCGGATTGCCTCACGTGTCACGAAGGCATCGAGCCGATGCACGCGTCGCCGGCAGTCAAACTGACATGCACCGACTGCCACGGCGGCAACGCCACCGCGTCGACGAAAGACGCAGCGCACGTGCAGCCCCGTTTCCCGGAGCTCTGGAAGACGTCAGCGAATCCGCCGCGCACGTATACCGCGCTCCTGCAGGAGTCGCCCGAGTTCGTGAAGTTCATCAACCCCGGCGATCTTCGCGTCGCCAGCGAAACCTGCGGCCCTTGCCACGCGTCGCAAACCGCAGCCGTGCCGCGCAGCACGATGACGACGAGCTCGGTCTTCTGGGCCGCCGTCGGCTACGCCAACGGGCTCCTCTCCGAAAAGCGCGCGATCCTCGGCGAGAGCTACAACCGCGAGGGCAAGCCGCAGATGCTCCTGCCCGTCGGTCCCGTCGCGAAGAACGCGCTCCCGCAACTGCTCCCGCTGCCGCGCTGGGAGATCTTCCAGCCGGGTGAATACTTCCGCGCGTTCGAGCGCGGCGGCATCTTCAACAACACGATGCCGCCCGACACCGGCAACCCGAATCCCAACGAGGACGCCGGCCGCCCCGACATCCGCCTCGGCAACCGCGGACGCGGCACCGGCTCGCGCATCTCGCCGGGCCTCATCAACCTCCAGAAGACGCGACTCAACGATCCGCACCTCTCCTTCCTCGGAACCAACGATCATCCCGGCGACTACCGCTCGTCCGGCTGCAGCGCGTGTCACGTCGTGTACGCGAACGATCGCGAGCCGCTGCACTCGGGACCGTTCGCACAGTTCGGCAACACAGGACTCTCGCAAACAGCCGACGCGTCGATTCCGAAAAACGAGAAGGGACATCCGATCCGCCACCAGCTCACGCGCGCGGTGCCGACGAGTCAGTGCATGAGCTGCCACATGCACCAGCCCAACTCCTTCGTCAACACCTACCTCGGCTTCACGATGTGGGACTACGAAACGGACGCGCAGCTCCTCTGGCCGAAAGAGCAGCGCCATCCGACCGAGGCGGAGAAGCGCGCCAGCCTCGATCACAATCCGGAAGGCGCCGCGCCCCGCGGACTCTGGACGAACATCGACTTCCTCGAGCACGTGTCGGAGCTGAACAAGCAGGCCAAGCACACGCAGTTCGCCGATTATCACGGCCACGGCTGGAACTTCATGGCCGTCTACAAGCGCGACCGCAAAGGCAATCTCCTCGACGCGAACGACAACGTCGTCGCGTTCGACGATCCGCAGAAATTCACGAAGGCGGTGCACCTGCAGGACATCCATCTCGAGAAGGGGATGCACTGCGTCGACTGCCACTTCTCGCAGGACGAGCATGGCAACGGGCAGCTCTACGGCGAGTACGGCAGCACGATCGAGATCGAGTGCCAGGACTGCCACGGCACGACGCGCGCGTACACGACGCTGCGCACGTCCGGACCCGCGGCGCCAACCGGCGGCACGGACCTGCGCATGGGCACGACGCCGTTCGGACGCCGGCGCTTCGCCTGGATTCGCGGGAAGCTCATGCAGCGCTCGATGATCAACGAAGGCATGGAGTGGGAAGTCGTGCAGGTCAAGGACACGATCACTGCCGGCAACGCGCACTACAACGAGCGCAGCGCGCGCGCGAAGTCGATCGCGCCGCACAACGAGAAGATGACGTGCTACGCCTGTCACACGTCGTGGATGACGTCGTGCTCCGGCTGCCATCTGCCGCAGGAGCAGAACGCGATGTCGGAGACGCATCACTACGAGGGCACGGTCACGCGCAACTACGCGTCGTACAACCCGCAGGTCATTCGCACCGACGCGTTCATGCTCGGCGTCAACGGCACGAACAAGGGACATCGCATCGCGCCCGTGCGCTCGTCGAGCGCGCTCGTCATCAGCTCGACGAACGCGCAGCGGCAGCGCATCTACATCCAACAGCCGCCGATCTCGTCGCCCGGCTACAGCAGCCAGGCGTTCAATCCGCACGTGCCGCACACGGTGCGCAGCCGCGAGACGCAGGGCTGCGGCAGTTGTCACATCACCGACGCGAACGACAACAACGCGTGGATGGCGCAGCTCCTGTTGCAGGGCACGAACTTCGTGAACTTCGTCGGCCGCTACGCGTGGGTGGCGACGGGACGCGAAGGCTTCGAGGCCGTCGAGGTGACGGAGTGGGACGAGCCGCAGGCCGTGATCGGCTCGTCGCTGCAGCGCATCGTCTATCCCGACGACTACGCGCAGCACGAGAAGCGCGCGCGCGAGCTGCCGGTCGCGCATCATCATCACGCCGAAGACGCGCGCAGCATTCAGGTGCGTGGCGAGTACGCGTTCGTCGCGAATGGCGAGGGCGGCTTCGAGGTGTACGACGTCGCGAACGTCGACAACAAAGACTTCTCCGAGCGCATCACCAGCGCGCCCGTGTCGCCGTTCGGGCAGCGCACGTACGTGAAGACGAAGTTCGCCGCCGCGGTGGCGCTGCCGACGACGCTGCCGATGGACCCGACGCGCAAGACCGGCTTCATTCCCGAGAACGAAGAGCAGCCGATTCACCCGCTGTACAAGTACGCATACGTCATCGACGCGGAAGAAGGCCTGATCCTCGTCGACGTCACGACGCTCACCGACGGCAACCCGGGCAACAACTTCCTCACCCGCGCGCTGACGTTCAATCCGCCCGGCCTCTTCCGCAAGCCGAGTGCGATCGCGATTGCGGGACGGTGGGTGCTCGTCGGGAGCGAGAACAAGCTGGTGATCCTCGACGTCGATCAGCCGCTCGACCCGCGCGTCGTCTCCGTACTGCCCGGTCTGGAGAACCCGACCGCGATCGCCGTGCAGTTCCGCTACGCCTTCGTCACCGATGCGAAGGGCTTGCACACGATCGACATCACCGATCCGGCGAAGCCGCGCCTCGCCGCGACGCTGCCCTTCGCCGACGCGCGCAATGTCTACGTCGCGCGCACGTACGCGTACGTCGCCGCGGGCAAGGACGGCGTGGCGATCGTCGACGTGCAAAATCCGGAGAAGCCGTTCCTCGATCAAACGTTCAATGAAGACCTGCACGACGTGCACGACGTGAAGGTCGCGTCGACGAACGCCAGCACATTCGCGTACGTCGCGGACGGCGAGGGCGGTCTCAAGATTCTGCAGCTCACGTCCCCCGAGTGGACGCCCACGTACGCCGGCTTCAGTCCGCGTCCCGCCCCGCGTCTCATCGCCCAACGCAAAACGCACGGACCCGCGCTCGCGATCTCGAAGGGACTCGACCGCGACCGCGCCGTCGACGAGAGCGGCAACCAGGTCTCGATCTTCAATCGCATCGGCGCGCGCCCCATGACGCTCAGCGAAATGCAGCGCCTCTATCTCCGCGATGGAAAGTTGTACACGGTTAGTGAGGTGAAGAAATGAGACGCCTCGCCGCATTTGCAGCGCTGTCTTGCGCAGCACTGCTGTTTGCGCAACAACCCACGAGCAACCAGCAACCAGTCACCAGCAACACCCCGACGATTCCCGGCCACTATTTGGGCGCCGCCAGCTGCGCGAACAGCGGCTGCCATGGCTCGACGCAACCGCTCGACGCCACGCACGTCCTGCAGAACGAGTTCTACACGTGGCTGAACAGCGACCGCCACGCCGGCGCGTACAACGTCCTCTTCAACGATCGCTCCGCGCGCATCGTCAAGAACATGCGCCTGCGCAGGAAGGCGTACGAAGAAAACCTCTGCCTCGACTGCCACACCACGAACGTGCCCGCGTCGCTCGTCGACGGCGCCATCGATCCCGAAGACGGCATTCAGTGCGAGGCGTGCCACGGACCCGCCGGCGGCTGGCGCGCGGAGCACATGGAGCCGAACTGGACGCACGAGCAGAGCGTCGCGCGCGGCATGATCGATCTGCGCAGCGTGAACGCGCGCGGCACGCTCTGCGCGAGCTGCCACGTCGGCAACGCCAAGAAGGAAGTCGATCACGAGTTGATCGCGAGCGGCCATCCGCTGCTCCCGTTCGAGCTCGACAACTACACGGAGACGATGCCGCCGCACTGGATATTGAAATATGCAGGCGGCCGCGACACGCACGGCGCGAAGGCGTGGGCGGTGGGACAGGTGGTTGCGTTCCGCGAGTCGGTCGACAACCTCGCGCGTCACGCGCGCGGCGAGAAGTGGCCCGAGTTCTCGGACATGAGCTGCTTCAACTGCCATCACGATCTGAAGGACAGCGCGTGGCGCCAGCAGCGCGGCTGGCCCGATCGCGCGGGACTGCCCGCGTGGAGCCCGCAGCGCTGGGCGATGCTGCGCCTGATCGTCGGCCGCGTGTCGCCGCAGACTCGCGAGCAACTCGAGCCGCTGATCGCGCAACTCGCGCGCGGCGTGGCGCGCATGAACGACGCGGCCGGCGTCGCCGCGAACGCGGAGCGCGCGCGCAAGATCGCCGCTGATCTCGTCCCGCGCGTCGAGTCGATGCGCTGGAGCGACGCCGACGTCCGCGCGCTCATGACGTCGATCACCGACGACCGCGCGTTCCTCGCGAACGCCGACGTCTTCGCCGCCGAGCAGGCCGCGCTCTCGCTGCAGAGCCTCGCCAGCGTGCTCACGCGCCGCAACCCGAAACTGCTGAAGAGCGCGATGACGAAGTCGATCGATGCCCTGTTCGACGAAGTGCAGAACCGCGACGACTATGATGCCGCGCGCTTCGCGCAGAAACTCGCGGCGGTGAAAGCGGCGCTCTGAGCCGCGCATGTCCATCGCCGAATTCCTGCTCGCGCTGATCGCGATCTTCGTCGCCGCAAAAGTCTTCGGCGAGCTCGCCGAGCGCCTTGGCCAGCCCGCCGTTCTCGGCGAGCTCGCGGGCGGAGTGCTCATCGGCGTCTCCGGCCTCCACCTCGTCAATCCGCACGACGCGACGATTCATCTGCTCTCCGAGCTCGGCGTCATCCTCCTCTTGTTCCTCATCGGTCTCGACACCGATCTCAAGAAGCTGATGTCGGTCGGCGGCTCCGCGACCGCGGTCGCCGTCGTCGGCGTCGCTCTCCCGTTCCTCGGCGGCGCGCTCCTCGGCCACCTCCTCGGCATGCGCCTCATGGTCGCCGTCTTCCTTGGCGCGACGCTCACCGCGACCTCGGTCGGCATCACCGCGCGCGTGCTCTCCGACCTCGGTCACCTCAAAGATAACGAGTCGCAGATCATCCTCGGCGCCGCCGTCGTCGACGACATCATCGGCCTCGTGCTGCTGACCATCCTCGGCACGCTCGCCGACGGCGGTGCGCTCACGTTCCTTGGCATCGGGAAGATCATCGTCGTCGCCTTCGGCTTCGTGCTGCTGGCGATCGTCATCGGTTCGCAGCTCGCGCCGCGACTCATCCGCGCCATCGATCGCATCGAGATGCAGCGCGGCCTCTTCTTCTCCGCGCTCGTCTTCGCGTTCCTGCTCGCATGGATCGCGGACCGCGTCGGCTCCGCGATCATCATCGGCTCCTTCGCCGCGGGACTCGTGCTCGCGCGCACGCATCGCGGAAAAGAGATCGAGCGCGAGGTCCACGACGTCGCGCACTTTTTCATCCCCATCTTCTTCGTCGTTGTCGGCGCGGCCGTCGACTTGCGCAGCATCAATCCATTCGACGCGCAGGCGCGCCCGTTCCTCTGGATCGGTCTCGGGCTCACGATCGTCGGCGTGATCGGCAAGGTCGCCGCGGGCTACATCGTGTGGCGCAAGGGACTGAACCGCACCGTGATCGGAGTGGGGATGATCCCGCGCGGCGAAGTGGGCCTGATCTTCGCGCAGATCGGCCTCGCGTCGCACCTCCTGAGCGCGGGCCTCTACAGCGCCGTGGCGATGATGATCATGCTCACGACGTTCATCACGCCGCCGCTTCTGCGCCGCCTGCTCGTGCAAGGCGAGAAGAGCCACGCAAACCTCGGCGCCGCGTCGGAGGTCGTGACGGATGCGCCGATGGATCGGGAGAACACGAACCTTCCGCGGCGCTGACGCGTCGGAAGGGCATGCGCTCGATTCGCGCCAGCGTCGTCACGTTGCTCGTCATGTCCGCGCTCTGGTATCTCGCGATGCGTCCGCTCATGAACGCCGACGCGGCGCCGCTCACCGCACCCACTCCGGTGTCGACCGATCTCGACGCGCAGATTCCCGGCGTCATCGCATACGAGGCGCGTGACGCGAGCCGCGACACGACGCGCGATCTCTTCGGTTACGTCGAGCCCGCGCCGGAAGCGCCGATCGTGATCGCGGCCGCGCCCGTGACTCCGCCCGTCGTCATCGCCGACCTCGCGCCGCCGGAGCCCGCGCCGGAGCCACCGCCGCAGTTCGCGTATCGCTACATCGGGCGCTTCGGACGCGATGCCGATCCCATCGCCGCGTTCGCGGCGAACGGCGACGTCGTCACCATTCGCCGCGGCGGTCATGTCGGCGGCTTCACGCTGCAGAACATCGGCAGCGAGTCCGTCGACGTCGCCGATGAGCGGGGACGCGTCGTGCGCGTCCCGCTCAACTCCTCCAACTAGCGCGTGGCCATCGTGCTCGCGACGCGGCGGCGCACGTCCTGGAACCGCGGCTCGTCCGTCACCGTGCCGGCGCTCGAGAGTTGCGCGGCGCGGCTTTCGGCGTCGCGGATGCGCGCCTCGGTCGTCGGGTGTGTCGAGAAGAACTGCTCGAGGCGTCCGGGCTCGCTCTGTTGATGTGCGAGCAGCACGCGGAACATCGCGGCCATGCCGCGCGGATCGTAGCCGGCGCGATGCATCGCGGCGATTCCCAGCTCGTCGGCCTCGCGCTCCGCGTCGCGGCTGAAGCGCGCCATCGCGCCGCCCGCGACCACTTCCGCGGCAATCTGCTGCAGCGCGCCTGCGTTTTGGCCGAGGACGAGACTGGCGAGGATGCTGAGACCGTATTGGCGCGAGATCGCCTCCGTGGTGTGGCGCGCCACCACGTGACTGGCCTCGTGCGCCATCACGCCCGCGAGCTCCGACGCGTTCTCCGCCGCCGCGATCAGTCCCGTGTTCACGTACACGTGTCCGCCCGGAATGGCGAACGCGTTGATCGCCGGATCGTCGACGACGTGGAAATCCCACGGCAGTTGATTGAACGGCGCGGGCGACGCGGCCACGATCTTCTGGCCGATCTCGCGCACGTACGCGTTCACTGCCGGATCGTTGTTGAAGCGGACCTGCTGCGCGACCTCCTGCGAGAGTTGCTGCCCGAGTTGCCACTCGTCTTCAATGGAGATCAGATTGAAGTTGCCGGCGCCGCCCGATCCGCATCCCGCCGCGAGGCAGGTGGCGAGCACGACGGCGAGTGCTGCCGATGACTTGCGCTTGTTCATGCTCGCGGGTCGTGCAAGAGAAAAGCCCGGCGCGCGACATGCAGTCGCGGCGCTGATGCCCACGAAGAAAGCGCGCGATCCGAAGCAAGGCAAGAAGCCGTCGAAGTCCACGCCGTCGCAGAGCACGCCGGGACGCGAGCGCGGGCTGCGGCCGCAGGCCGATCATGGCGAGGAGAGCTATCGCGGCTGCGGCAAGCTCGAAGGACTCGTCGCGATCATCACCGGCGGCGACAGCGGCATCGGACGCGCGGTCGCGATCGCATTCGCGCGCGAAGGCGCCGATGTCGCGATCGGCTACCTCTCCGAAAAAGAAGACGAGGACGCGCGCGAGACGCAGAAGTGGGTGGAGGGCGCGGGACGCCGCTGCATCGTCGCGCGCTTCGACGTCAAGCAGCGCAACGCGTGCAAGCGCTTCGTCGAGCGCGTGGTGAAAGAGCTCGGACGTCTCGACATTCTCGTCAACAACGCCGCGTATCAGCAGGAGCAGCAGTCGATTCTCGACATCACCGAGGAGCAGTTGCAGGGAACGTTTCGGACGAACATCTTCGGGTACATCTACATGGTGCAAGCCGCGCTGCCGCATCTGAAGAGCGGAGCGGTCATCCTCAACACCGGCTCCGTCACCGCGATGCGCGGTAGCAAGACGCTGCTCGACTACTCCGCGACGAAGGGCGCGATTCATACCTTCACACGCGCGCTCGCGGACAACCTCGCGGAGCAAGGCATCCGCGTGAACTGCGTCGCGCCGGGACCGGTGTGGACGCCGCTCATCCCCGCGACGATGGATCGCAAGCACGTGAAGAAGTTCGGCGAGAACACGGTGTGGGGCCGCCCCGCGCAACCCGCCGAGATCGCGCCGTCGTACGTCTTCCTCGCTTCAGCCGACGCGAAGTACTACACGGGCGAAGTGCTCGCGCCTACGGGATCGGAAACGACCCGCTGATCTCGGCTTCGACGTTCGCACGCGCGCGTTGTTCGTATGCGTCGAAGAACGGGTCGGTGAAGTAGATCCGCGGCCGCTCGAGAAATGCGCGCAGGATGCGATTGCGCGCGGGGCGAAAGAGAAGGTCGGGCACGTGCGCGTACTCCTTGCGCACGCCCACGACGTACGCCTGATAACGCGCAGGGTCGGTGCCGAGGATGGAGAGGTCGGCGTCGAGGAACGCCTGCTCGGTCGCGGAGAGGCCGCTCGCGTCGTGTTTCTTGGTCGCGAGAATCATCGCCGCGACGCGCTCGATCTCGTCCGCCGGGAATCTGAGCTCTGCAAGCGCCTCCCGCGCCAGCAGAGCGCTGCGCTCCTCGTTATCGTTCCCGTCGTAGATCACGTCGTGGAACCACGCCGCGGCGACGACCGTCTCATCGGCGTGGGGAAGAACGTCCAGCACCTGCTCGATGTGTGCGAGCGTGTGGTAGTGCCGGTGCTTCTCGCGGTAGCGTGCCTCGACTTCGCGCCACCATCGCTCCGCGACTTCATCCGGCGCGCCGCGGGAGCGCGCAAATCCGAGGAAGCGTTCTTGCGGACTCATTGTTTCGGCTCCGGAATGTCCCGGCGCATTCTCTCACTGCTGCTCCTCGTCCTTCCGCTCGCGCCGGCGCAGGCGGCGACGCGCTGGCTCAACGATCGCGCGGGCGCGCCGATTCACTGGCTCGACTGGAACGCGACCACGCTCGCCGGCGCGCGCGCGGCGGGCAAGCCGATCTTCCTCTCCATCGCGTCCGCCGCGTCGAATCGCGGCTATCGCATGCATCGCGAGGCCTTCCTCAACGGCGAAGTCGCCGACACGATGAACTCCTACTTCGTCCCCGTGCTCCTCGATCCCATCGAGCATCCCGAGATCGCCGAGGCGTACGGAACGATCGCGAAGTCGATGGGAGTCGAGGGCGGGCCGCCGCTCAACTTCATTCTCACGGGATCGCTCGAACCCTTCGCCGCGGCTGGCTCTCTCAAGACCGACGAGCTCAATCGACTCCTCGTCATTCAAGCCAATCGCTGGGCGAAGGAACGCGATGCCGTGAGCGGCGAGGCGCATGCGAACGTCGAGAAGGCGCGCGAGCTGGGGGAGCGGCGCATGCCCTCCGACGTCGACGCGAAGACCATCGAGGCCGTCGTCGACGACGTCGGGAAAAAGTACGGCAGCGGCACCATGCTCGACGCGATGACCGTCGCGTTTCTCTTCGACTACGCGTCGCGCACGAAGCACGAGAACATCAAAGGCGTCGCTGAGCAGACGCTGCGCAACCTCGCCATTCTGCCGATTCGCGATCAACTTGGCGGCGGCTTTCATCGCAGCGTCACCACCTTCGAGAAGACGCTGCCCGATCAGGCGCTGCTCGCGATGGCGTACCTCGAGGCGTGGCAGATCGATCGCGATCCCGACATGGCGTACGTCGCGCGCACGACGCTCGACTACGTCGTGCGCGATCTGCGTCCGCAGACCGGCGGCACGTTCGACGCCGCGCAGGACGCGCAGGGACTCGTGCCCGGACAAGGTCCCGAGTTCGTGAACGGCGCGTTCTACCTCTGGACCACCGACGAAATCCTCCACCTCCTCGGCCGCGACACCGGCGGCAAAATCATCACGCTCTACGGCCTGCACGAGAACACGCTCAATCGGCTCGAGCTGCGCGAGACGCGCTTTCTTCGCGAGACCTACGGCACGCTCGCCGAGCCGCTGGCGAAGATGCTCGACGTGCGGCAGAAACGCCCGCAGCCGTTTCGCGAGAACATGCTCGTCACCGGATGGAACGGCCTGATGATCTCCGCGCTCGCGCGCGGCGCGGCCATTCTCGACGAGCCGCGCTACCTCGATGCGGCGAACATCGCGGCCACGCTCGCGATCAAGAAAGCGTGGAAGCAGAACAATCTCCTGCGCACCGACACGGGCGAGCCGGCGTTGGCCGAGGATTACGCGATGCTCGTGCAAGGACTGCTGGACTTGTTCGACAGCGGCTACGATCCCAAGTGGCTGGATCTCGCGATCGCGTTGCAGCAGCGGCAAGACGCGCTCTTTTGGGACGCGAGCCTCGGCCGTTACGCTACCGGCACCACGCTGCCCGAGTCATTGCGCGGACTGCTCGTCGAAGTCGATGAAGACACACCGTCCGCGAACTCCGTTGCAGCGATGAACCTCCTGCGTCTCGCCGCGCTCACCGGCAACACCGCGTGGCAGACGCGCGCGGGGATGATCGTGCAGACCTTCGGCGGACGTCTGCGTGCGAACGGCGCGCAACTGCCGGCGCTCGCGTCCGCGTACGAGGCGTCGCTCATCGCGCCGAAGATCGTCGTTGTCACGGGAGAGCGCAAAAAAGAAACCGTCGACGCGCTGCGCGCGATTCACGATCGTCGCGAGCCGATGCGCGCCGTCGTCTATCTCCCGCCGAAAGGCAGCGCGCGCGAGCGCGTCGTCCGGTCGCTGCCGTTCACTGGCGCGCTCGCGCCCGATCCCGAGCACACGCTGACGTACGTGTGCGCGAACGGCGAGTGCATCCGGCAGTAGCCTCTACAATTGCTGCCGATGAAGCCCGCCAACTCCGTCGTCGCCGTCGTCGACGATGAAGACAACATCCGCGAGACCGTCGCCTTCGCCGTACGTCGCGAAGGCTATCCCGTCGAGTTGTACGCGACGGGGCTCGAGGCGTGGCGCGCGTTTCAGCAGAAGCTGCCGGGCCTCGTCATCCTCGACATCACCATGCCGGAGATGGACGGACTCGAGCTCTGCCGCCGCATCCGCGGCGTCTCCGAGACCATCCCCATCATCTTTCTCACCTCGCGCGATGAAGAGCT
>DATELS010000038.1:0-13389 GCA_035276365.1 Thermoanaerobaculia bacterium | reverse complement strand
GGCAGCGAAGGATCTCACGATACGTAGCCTGAGATCCTTCGCTGCGCTCAGGATGACGGGGCTTACCGCGATCGCTCCGCGCGCGGCATGCGCGCGAGCAGTTCCTCCGTGAGGAAGTCCACCTTCTCGTGCAGGTGCGTGATCTCGAGCTCCGCCTTGAGAAGTCGACACGGAGATGGGATTCTCGAAGCGTTACTAAAGAAGTACTTTCCTCAAACACGAACGACGCGAATAAGTCATTGAAGGGTTGAAGCGATGATCGCGCGGTCTGCAAACACCGTTACACTGCTCGGGTGACGCCCAACATGTCTCCTCTGAAGTACATGGGTAGCAAGCGCTCCCTCGCGCCTCAAATCGCTGCGTTGGTCGCGCAACACGGCCGACCAACAGTTGTCGACGCCTTCGCCGGAACATGCGCCGTGGGAACTGCCGTCGCAGGCAACCACCGCGTCTTTGCGAATGATGTTCACGCCTTCGCAGAAGTCATCGCACGTACTCTCTTAGTCGTCACCGCCAGAACTCCTCTCCCGTCTGAAGCCTGGGAAGAACTGCTTCCGTTCTACGAAAAGAACTTCGATCGTCTCCAACATGCGTTTGCCGCTCACGTGTCGGCCGAGGAAAGACTTCTTTCTGAAGTGCAGATCGCCGGGTGGAAGCAATTCCTTCAGTTCAGCCAAGTCGAAGTCGCTCGACCGGTGCCGCGGCGAATCTCTGCATTGGCTCCGATATCTGAGTACAGAACCGGCCGCAAACGGGTCCCGTACTCGCTGTTTTCGCGGTTCTATGCTCACGCATACTTCGGCCTGAAACAGTCGATCGAGATTGATTCGCTGAGGTACGCCATTGACCGCGCGGACCAGTCTCGGCGAGATATCTATCTGTTCGCGTTACTGAATGCTGTAAGTCACTGCGCAGCAACTCCAGGGCACTTCGCTCAGTTCCTGGTGCCGAGAGACGAAGCGAACACGAGATACGTGGCGCGAATTCGTCGTCGATCGATTCGATCCTATTTCAACGAAGCACTGTTAGCGTTGAACAAGCCGCGATGCCTTGATCGGCGCGCCAATCGGGTTTTCAGATCTGACGCGACTGAGTTTGTTCGCAGTCTCGCGGCGAGAGCGCGCGGCACGCGGCTCGTAATCTATGCTGACCCGCCTTACTCGCGCGCGCAGTACAGTCGGTACTATCACGTCCTCGAAACGCTGGTTCTTTACGATTATCCAGACGCGACGGGAAAAGGCCGCTATCGAGACGATCGCTTTGAAACGGACTTCAGCCGCAAGGGAAAGGTTATCGGAGCCCTCGGCAACTTCGTCGAGGCGGCGGCAATCACTGGCTCGCCGCTCTTTTTGAGTTATCCGCGAAATGGTCTCGTGTACCAGGCCGGCGGTGACGTCCTCTCCATTCTGAAGCGGCACTACCGGAAGGCTACAATTGCAGCTTCAATTGACCTGAATCATTCGACGATGGGCGCCGCACCTGGCAGCGCGTCGATAAAGGTCATGGAGGACGTTTATCATGCAGAGCCGTAAGCGTTCATCGACAAAGTCCAAAAACGAAACCGTTCCTCGCGACTTTCCTCGCCGCGGGGACTCTCATGCACCGAACTACATCTCCCCTGCCGACATTCGGCCTAATCCAAAAAACCCACGGCTCGACTTCCCGCAGAAAAGAATCGAGAGTTTAGCCGAATCGCTTCACACGATCGGCATGCTGGTTCCGCTAACGGTCTACGAAGATCCGACCCCAGGCGGTCCGAGATACGTTCTACTCGACGGCGAGCGAAGACTCCGCGCCGCCATTCTGAACAACATGGAATCGGTTCCGGCATGGGTCGTCGAAAAGCCGCGCAGTAACGCTGACAACACGCTTCGAATGTTCAATATCCACCTGATGCGCGATGAATGGGGCGACATGGCTACTGCCTTTGCTCTCAAGCACGTCATGGAGGAAACCGGCGAGACGGACGACAAGGTTCTGAGTCGGATGACTGGCCTTGGTCGCGACACCGTGCGGAACATGAAACGCGTCTTGGCCTTCCCTGAAAAATGGCAGCAGCGCGTCCTTGAAGATAAGGTGCCCTTTAACCTACTGGTCGAACTCGACAAGGCGATCTTGTCCAAGTCTCGCGACCCTAAGAAAGCATTTGCGCTTCCGCGCCTTTCCGAGAAGCAACTTCGAGACTTTTTTCTTCGTGCCTACGACAAGCGCGTTGTGACCGACGTCGTTGATTTGCGAAAAGTCGGCGCGCTTATCGACACCGCCGCATCTCCGGAGTCCAGTGAACGTGTCAGGCAGCGAGCACAGCATGCTCTCGAGCGCCTCATCGAATCGGGCGCCTCAATCGAAGACGCGTACCAGTACGGTGCCGCGGCGAGCACAGAAATCAAGCAAATCCTACGTGACGTCGACAACTTGCCAGGTCGTTTGAACGACGTACTTCTTGCCGACGTTGACGATGAGGATATCGTCCGCTTGAGGACTGCTCTGACGCGGCTGAGAAGCGCAGTCGGAGATGTGCTGAAGAGACTCGGGTGATGTTCGAGCACGATCCCGTCTCTGATCTTCGCCAGCGCTTTGTCGATAACCTCAGCCGTGGCGAATCCCCAACTAAGTTAAGAATCGATGAGGCCATCGATTCTTCGATCGCGTGGCGACCGCACGTTTTTGACGAGACGTCAGGAATCGCGTGGCACATACTGGCTGAAGCAATTGAGTCCGACTATTGGGTGACGCGAATGAAGAACGCCCGAATCTCGAGGCCTGGCCTGAGGGTGGGCGTGGTCGTGAGTCGTGATCTTCTTACGGACGATGAAACCCTCGTCGCATTGAACGATCTGGGGTGTCAGGTTGCGGTCCTTCATGAGAAGAAGCGGGGTGGCACGTCACTACGCTTCTTTGCTTCTGCTGCAGATACGATATACGAAGACCGCGTCGCGCTGTCGCCATTTGCCCTTGAGAAGATTCTCGATAGGTTACTCGATCGCTGCACGTCAGCAAAGACGAAGAACGCCAAAGGAGTTTCTCTCGAAGTGCTCGCGGCGGTGCTGATGAGTCAGATCATTGGTTTCGAAGTGTCGAGTGTTGGCGTTTCAAACCGCTCCCAGCAGGTCGATGTGGTGATTCACAACCGAATTGCTTCTGGTGCACTCGGGCGGAGCGACATCGTGATTGTCGAAGCCAAGAACTGGAAATCGAGAGTAGGCGTGCCCGAGTACGCTGCTTTCTATCGAAAAATCGAGACGAGACGTGGGACGTGCCGCCTCGGCTTCTTCATAACTACTGACCGTTTCACGCGAGGGATCGCAACCGAATCGCAGCATGATTCCAAAGATCCATACCTCGTTGTGACGATCGACGGTTCGCAAATGCCCAAGTTGTGGCGCGAACTCGATGAGACTCCTGAACTAACCCGACGCCTCGAGGACCTCGTACTTAAAGCCGCGATGAAGTGATGCGTTGCGTCGGCGTTGGGTCGGCATTCTCCCGACCCTTGGCATGTCCCGAAAGCGTGTCCGCTATCGTTGCGCCTCTCCCGCCGAGCAACTCGATGAAATGGCGCGACTCCGAGCGTCAGCGCGATCGCTCCGCGCGCGGCATCCGCGCGAGCAGCTCCTCCGTGAGGAAGTCCACCTTCTCGTGCAGGTGCGTGATCTCGAGCTCCGCCTTGAGATTCACCTCGTACTCCGCGTCCGCGCGCAAGCGATCCTTCGCCGCCTGCCGGTTCTGGCTCACCAAAACGAAGATCGACAGGAAGATCGCCTCCAGCGACACGACCATCGTCAGAAACCCGTACGGATACGGATCGAAGTGCGGGACGAACGGCAGCGTGTTCCAGGTGATCCATGCCGCGAACCACACGGCGTTCAGCACGAGAAACTGAATGCTGCCGCTGTACTCCGCGATGATGTCCGCCGCGCGCTCGAGCGTCGTCGAGCGGATTTCCATCTCCTCGTTGATGTTGCGCGCGACGCGGCGCCGCAGGATCTCGTCCGTGCTGCGGATGCGCTGCCCCATCGTCGTGAGCAGATCGAGCGCGGCGTCGGGATGATTGCGCAGGAACGCGAGCAGGTCTTCGCGATCGAGCACGAGCAGGACGGAGTCTTCGAGGCACAGCGCGTTCGCGGTGCGCGCGCCGCCGTCGAACAGCGAGAGCTCGCCGAAGACTTCGCCCGGACCGCAATGCGTGAGCACGATCCGCGCGCCGGCGTTGTCTTTCACGAACAGCTCGATGCTGCCCATGCCGACGACGTACAGCGAGTCGCCGGGCTCGCCCAACGAGAAGACTTTCTCGCCTGCCGCAAACTCGCGGCGCTTCAGCACATGCTCGAGATCGGCGCGTTCGGACGCGTCGAGCAGCTTGAACAGCGGTACGGTGCCGAGGAGCTCGGCGGTCTGCATGCGCGTGATTCTAGCGTGCTATTCTCGCAGAGCCTCAGCATGAGCGACGACAAGAAGACGATCGACGCGCCGGTCCCCGAGCTCGACGAGCGCGCGATCTCGAAAAAATACGGACTGCGCGAACTGAACTATCCCGACGTCGAGCAGGTCAAGGCGCTTTCCGCATTCCTCAACAAAGCGATCGAGTCGAATCGCTGCGGACCGCTCCCGAAAACCGCGGTGCTCATCCTCCTCGATTATCTGCAGGCCACCGTGAACCGGCAGCACATCACCAAGGGTCCGCGCATGTCGCAGGACGAGTTCGACGCGATTCAGAAGCCGTACTACCTCGCCGCGCGCATCGTCGCGAAAGTGCAGCGCGCGCGTCAGGAGTCGACGAAGGGCAAGGTCTATCAGGCGACGTACATCTCGCTGACGCAGTTCATCGAGCTGCTTCGCAATCTCCTCGACCCCGGCTGCTACTGGCTCCGCCTCGGCGCAATCCCGGAGGGAGTGAAGGAGTCGATGGAAGCGCTGCGCGACTTCCTCGCCTACTATCCGGAGCAGCGCCGCAAGGGGCGCGCAACGTAGCGATGTCGAGGTACCTGCAGAAAATCTCGCTCCTCCCGTACAGCGACAAGGAGATCTGGGCCGGTTGGGAGCTCGAAGGCCGCACGGGTGAAGTCGAAGGACTGATCCTCGCCGACGCGATGTCCGCGGACGAGCTCCGCGACAAGTACGGCGTCACCGAGTTCCAGAGCATTCCGCCGGAGTATCTCGACACGTCGGAATTCCGTTCGAAGCGATCGTGACGAACAAGCAATACGATCAGGAGTACTTCGACCGCTGGTATCGCCGCCGCGACACGCGCGTGAACTCGCGCGCGGAGGTGCGGCGGAAGGTGGTGATGGCGGTGACCGTCGCGGAGTACTTTCTGCGCCGCCCGATCCGCACGGTGCTCGACGTCGGATGCGGCGAAGGCGCGTGGCGCTCGCATCTCCGCGCGCTGCGTCCGCGCGTGCAGTACACGGGACTCGACTCCTCGGACTACGTGGTCGAGCGCTTCGGCGAAGAGCGCAACATCCGCAAGGCGTCATTCGGCGACTTGCCGCGACTCGATCTCGACGTCTTCGATCTCGTGATCTGCTCGGACGTCATGCACTACGTTCCCGACGCGGAGCTGCGTCCCGGCATCCGCGCGCTCGCCGCGGCGACGGACGGCCTCGCGTTCCTCGAAGTGCTGACGAAGGAGGACGAGATCTTCGGCGATCTCGACTCGCTGATCCGACGTCCCGCCGCGTTCTATCGCAAGCTCTTCACGAACGCCGGCATGACCGCGGTCGCGCCGTACTCATGGCTCGGACCGGGATTCCGCGACGGCGTCGCGGAGCTCGAGACGCCGTAGCGCGTCCCGCACCGTCCCACCCATCCGGGTAGCCCTCCATCCTCCCCTTCCGCGAGTCGAAAACAGTCCGTTCGCACGTCGTGCGGATTTCCTCCGAAACCCACAATGCAGATCGTCAAAGGGAGGAAATATGAAAACACTGAAATCGCTCGCCATCGCGCTCCTGGTGCTCTTCGGCACCGTCGCGCAGGCTCAGCTCAAGCTCACCGACACCGACACGACGAAGGTCTTCATCACGGTCAACACGGTCGGCACCGCGCAGGCACTCGACCACAAGAACGCGTACGACGGCAGCGGCAAGCCGCTCGCGAAAGTCTCGCCGGGATTCCAGAACGCGTTCGGCGATCTCGGCTTCATCGGCAAGTTCGGCAAGAAGCAGGAAGTCGAAGTCGTCTTCGACATGTATCTCAGCAGCCGCAATCACCCGTCGCAGACGTACGGCAACGAGGGCTACATGATTCTCCACGGCGTTCCGGAGAATCTCGAGAGCCTGAAGTTCCTCGATCCGATTCTGCAGAAGGTCGACATCAAAGCCGGCCACATGCTGATCGGCTTCGGCGACGCGATCCTGCACCGCTCGAACAATGCGATCGTGCAGAAGAACCCGCTCGTCGGCAACTTCGTCGTCGACCCGAACATCGTCTCGATCGGCATGGAAGTGTCGAGCAAGCCGGTCGGTCGCGTGCAGTGGCTCGTCGGTGCGTCGAACGGAACGACGACCGAGGATTGGAACGTCGGACGAGGGTTCGCGTATCACGGCAAGCTCACCGTCTATCCGATTCAGTCCGTGCGCACGTCGCTCTCCTACATCGCCACGAACCAGGCCGACAATCCGACGAAGGCCGCGGGCGGCAGCGCGATGCAGATGTTCAGCGGCAACCGCAGCGGCGAGCGCTATGCCGGCATCCTCGGCGGCGGACAGGCGCCGGGCGGAGTGTTCCCGCAGGCTGGTGAAGACTTCCAGGCCGCGCAGTTCGACGTCGCGTTCGACAACAAGTCGAAGATCAAACTCTACGGACACTACGGCATCACGCAGGACAGCGACATCAACGGCAGCGCCGCCGGCACGCCGGAAGAGAAGTGGAACTACTACGCGGCCGACGCGGTCTACAACGTGACGCCCGCGCTCTACGCCGCGATTCGCTACAGCGGCGCGCAGACTTCGATGCTCGGCGGCAACGCCTCGGACGGCAAGGTGCGCCGCATCCAGGTCGGCGGCGGTCTCTGGCTCACGAAGAACATGCTCGTGAAGATGGAGTACGTCCAGCAGAAGTACAACGGCTTCTCGGTCGGCCAGATGGTGAACAACAACATCCAGGCGTGGCGCGACCCCGAGTTCAGCGGCGTGATCTCCGAAGTCTCGTTCTCCTTCTGAGAGGTTCACGACCATGAAACGCACACTGACCATCCTCACGCTCGCGCTTGCCGCCGCCTTCGCGGCAAGCGCGGAGCGCTTCGCCGCCACCAACGGAAGTCTCGTCCGCATCGAAGGCACGTCGACGCTGCATGCGTGGTCGATGGAAGGCTCCACGATTCAGGGACAGATCACCGTCGCCGATGCTCCGAACGCGGTCGTCACGATCCCGGTCACGTCGATCAAGAGCGAGCACGCGAAGATGGACAAGCTGATGGCCGAGGCGCTGAAGGCGAAGACGAATCCGGAGATTCGGTTCGAGCTCACCGGCGCGACGCCTGTCAAGCCGAGCGGCGAAACCTTCAACGTCAAGACGCAGGGCAGGCTCACGATCGCAGGCGTCACACGCGACGTCACGCTCGACGTGAAAGGCGCGCGCAACGCGAACGGCGGCTACACGCTCACGGGCGAGGCGCCGATCAAGATGTCCGCCTTCGGCATCACTCCTCCGACCGCGATGCTCAACACGATCAAGACCGGCGACGACGTGAAGGTCACGTTCCGCTGGGTTGTCCAGCCGACAAAATGAAAAACGTCGGCCTCCTCCTCGCGCTTCTCTTCGCCGCGACTCTCAGCGGCGAAGAGAAGACGCGTTTCGTGCCCACGGCGCCGAGCAAGCTCACGCTGGCCGGCTCCTCGAACGTCGCGCCATGGCGCTGCAGCGGCACGACGCTCGACGGTCGGATGGAAGTCGCCGCGCCGCTCCAGCGCATCAACGACATCATCGACACGATCGAAGACGGCAACCTCGCGCGCCTCACGATCCCGTCGTTTCCACCGCCGAGCTTCGAGCTGCGCATCCCGGTCGCCACGCTCAAGTGCGGCAACCGTCAGATGGAGCGCGACATGACTCGCGCGTTGCGCGCGGAGTCGTATCCGGCGATCGAGTTCCACTTCGCGAACGTCGTCGGCGGCGTGCGTCACGACATCGACGGCCGCCAGTACGGCGCGCGCATTCAGGGCACGCTGTCGCTCGCCGGCGAGCGTCGCAACGTCGCGATCGACGTCGTCGCGCAGCGCGTCGCGCGCGATCGCTTCCGCCTCTCCGCGCGCCTGCCGATGCGCATGAGCGACTTTCGCATCGCGCCGCCCACCGCGCTCTTCGGCATGATCAAGGCGAACGACGAGCTGGTCGTGCAGTTCGATCTCTTCCTGGAGACACGCTCATGACCGCAATCGTCGATGCGCGACAATATGCCGACTTCGTCGCGATCATGACTCTGCGTCGCCTCCGCGCCATCGCCATCATCCTCCCCGTCCTCGGCGTCATCGCGCTGGAGACGGCGCGCGCGTTCGTGATCGGCACCGTGTCGTGGCAGAGCCGCGTCATGCTCGACGCGCTGTTCGTCGGCGCGATCGTGCTCTTCGCCGTCATCATCTTCCGCTTCGTCGACACGATGCAGGAGCGGCTGAAGCGGCAGAACCGCGAGCTGCTCGCGCTGCACGACGCATCGCTCGACGTCACCGCGGAGCTCTCGCTCGAGATCGTGTTGCGTCGCGTCGTCGAACAGGCGCGCACGCTCGTCGGCGCAAAGTACGGCGCGCTCTCCGTAATCGATCATGAGAACCACATTCTCTCGTTCGTGACCGCCGGCATTTCGCAGGAAGACCGCGCCGCGATCGGACCGCCTCCGATCGGGCACGGCCTTCTCGGCGTGGTGCTGCGCGAAGGGCAGCGCCTGCGCCTCAATGACCTGACGAAGCATCCGCTGTCGCAGGGCTTCCCCGCGAATCATCCGGCGATGCGCTCGCTCCTCGCCGTTCCGATTCCCTGCAAGAGCCCGTTCCTCGGCAACCTCTATCTCACCGAGAAACTGCCGAACGGCGAGTTCACGCCCGATGACGAAGAGACGCTGGTGCGCTTCGCGCTGCAGGCGGCGCTGGCGATCGACAACGCGCATTTGCACGAGCAGGTGGCCGCGCTCGCCGTGGCGCAGGAGCGGCTGCGCATCGCGCACGAGATGCACGACGGTCTCGCCCAAGTCCTCGGCTACGTGAACACAAAAGTTCAGGCGGCCGAGGCGTATCTGAAGCGCGAAAAGATCGAGGAGGCGGGCGTGCAGTTGCGTGAGCTCGCCACCGCCGCGCGTCAGGCATATGCGGACGTGCGCGAGTCGATCGTCGGACTGCGCGCGCTTCCCGGACAGCGCTCGCTCGACGACGTGCTGCGCGAGTACGTCTCGCAGTGGGAGGCGATGAGCGGAGTGCGCACGTCGCTCGCGTACGACGCGGCGGTGCAGCTCCCCGCCGCGCACGAATTGCAGCTCGTGCGCATCGTGCAGGAGGCGCTGACGAACGTACGCAAGCACGCGCGCGCGTCGCAGGCGCGCATCGACATCCGCCGCGACGGCACGAAGCTCGTCGCGATTGTCGCGGACGACGGCGTCGGCTTCAGCGCCGAGGCGCGTGCACGCAGCGCGTTCCCGCAGTTCGGACTCTCGACGATGCGCGAGCGCGCGGCGAGCATCGGCGGCCAGCTCGCGATCGACAGCGCGCCCGGAAGCGGTACGACCGTGCGGCTCTCGCTGCCGATCGTCGAGACCGCGTAGCTATACTCGTCGCGTGCGGATTCTCATCGCCGACGACCACGCGCTGTTCCGCGACGGACTGCGCAGCCTCCTGCTCGCGCAGGGACACGAAGTCGTGGGCGAGGCGAAGAACGGACGCGAGGCGATCGAGCTCACGCATTCGCTGAAACCGGATCTCGTGCTGATGGACATCTCGATGCCGGAGGTGACGGGGATCGAGGCGACGCGCGAGATCATGGCCACGCTTCCCGAGACCAAAGTCGTCATCCTCACTGCGTCCGACGAAGAGGCGACGCTGTTCGACGCGATCAAGTCGGGCGCCCAGGGTTACCTGCTCAAGAACCTCGAGGCGGACGCGTTCTTCGACATGCTCGATCGCGCGCAACGCGGCGAGCCGGCACTCACGCCCGCGCTGGCGCGCAAGCTTTTGCAGGAGTTCGCGAAGCCGGTCGCGAGCGCCGCGGCGCCGTCCGAAGAGGAGACGCTGACCGCGAGAGAGCGCGAGGTGCTGGAGCTGATGGTCGAGGGCGTGACGTCGAATCGCAAGCTCGCGCACCGCCTGAACGTCAGTGAGAACACGGTCAAGTTCCACGTGCGCAACATCCTCGACAAGCTGCGGCTGCACACGCGCGCGGAAGTGGTGGGCTACGCGCTGCGGAAGGGAATCGTCGAGCCGCCTAGATGAGCACGGCCATCTCCGGATGCGTCGTCAACGCGCGTCGCGGGCGCCGCACCAGCTCGCTCGTGCAGTTCGGGCAGCGCGATTGGAACCATCGCGTGCACGTCGCGCAGAACGTACACTCGAAACTGCAGATGAATGCGACTTCCTCCTCCGTGAGGTGAGAGTCGCAGCGCTCGCAGCGCGGTTTCATCTCGAGCATGGCCTTTGATGGTTGATACGTCCGAGTTGCATTCAGGTTTGCAACATGTTTGACCTTCCCCCGATCGGCCTCGGCACCTGGCAGACGTTCACCGTTCCGCGGCCGGACGTCCTGCGCGCATTCGTAGAGCTCGGCGGCCGTCTCGTCGACACTTCCCCGATGTACGGCCCGGCCGAGGACAACCTCGGCATCGCCAGCGAAGGTGTGCGCGAGCGCCTCTTCTTCGCGACGAAAGTCTGGACGCGCGGCCGCGACGCGGGCATCGGACAGATGGAGGACTCGGAGCGCAAGCTCGGCGGACGCGTCGATCTCATGCAGGTGCACAACCTCCTCGACGCGGCCACGCACCTGCGCACGCTCCGCGCGTGGAAAGACGCGGGTCGCATCCACTTCCTCGGCGTCACGCACTACACCGCGAGCGCGCACGGCGACGTCGCGAAATACGTGCGCGCAGGCGGAATCGACGCGGTGCAGATCAACTACTCGGTCGCGGAGCGCGAGGCGGAGAAGCTCGTGCTGCCGCTCGCGCAGGAGCGCGGGATCGCGGTGCTGATCAATCGCCCGTTCGGCGAAGGCGCGCTGTTGCGCCGGCTGCGCGGCAAGCGACTCCCCTCGATCGCGACCGACCTCGGCTGCGCGAGTTGGGCCGCGCTCCTGCTGAAGTTCGTGATCGCACATCCCGCGGTCACGTGCGCGATTCCGGCGACGTCGAGCCTCGAGCACCTGCGCCAGAACATGAACGCGATGCGCGGTCCGATGCCGGACGCGCAGGCGCGCGAGCGCATCGCCGCGGCCGCCCTGGAATGACGCGGCGCGCCCGTCGCATTTCCTCTGTTCATGAGAAAAACCGCCGCCCTCCTGCTGACGCTCCTGTTCGCATTCACGGCTTTCGCCGAAGTCGAGCTCAAGCCTGTCGGCAAGCTGACGAAGGTCGAGCCGAAGACCGTCTGCATGGTCAACGAGCATGCGATGGGCAAGGACCAGATCCCGGTCGAGGTCGAGGGGCGCACGTATTACGGCTGCTGCGAGATGTGCAAGAAGGCGCTCGCGTCGGACGCGTCGAAGCGCGTGTCGACGGATCCCGTGACGGGCAAGCAGGTCGACAAGGCGAAGGCGGTCATCGCGTCGCAGGAAGACGGCCGCGTCTTCTACTTCGAGAGCGACGAGACGCTCGCGAAGTACAACGCGCAGTTCGCGAAGTAACCGCCACCGCGATGGCGGTGAAGGTCGGGCTGTGCGGCTTCACCATCGGCGCCGCCGCGTACTTCGAGACGTTTCCCGTCGTCGAGGTGCAGCAGACGTTCTACGAGCCGCCGCCCGCGCGCACGCTCGAGCGTTGGCGCATGCAGGCGCCGCCGGAGTTCGAGTTCACGATGAAGGCGTGGCAGGTGATCACGCACGCGTCGACGAGTCGCACGTACCGGCGCATGAAGACGCCGCTCAACGATCGCGAGAAGGCGGAGGTGGGCAACTTCCGCGTGAACGACACGGTGCTCCGCGCGTGGGACACGACGCTCGCCGCCGCACGCCGTCTCCGCGCGACCGCGATTCTCTTTCAATGTCCCGCGAGCTTCCGCGCGACGGAGGAGAACGTGGAGAACATGCGCGGCTTCTTCGCGACGATCGAGCGTCCGCGCAACGTCCGCTTTCTCTGGGAGCCGCGCGGCCCATGGCCGGATGAGACGGTGCTCACACTGTGCCGCGAGCTCACGCTGACGCACGCCGTCGATCCGTTCATCCGTCCGTCGCTCACGCCGGAGCTGCTGTACTGGCGCCTCCACGGCAACGGCAGCCACTACGCGACGTACACGGATGACGAGCTGCGCCAGCTTCGCGAATGGCTCGGCGATACGACGGATGCATACGTGATGTTCAACAACATCCCGCGCGTCGGCGACGCGAAACGGTTGCTACCATTTCTCGCATGATCCGACCGATTGCAGTCGCGCTATCCCTCCTCGTTTCCGCGCATCTCTTCGCGGCGAAAGTCGAGAAGCGCACGCTCACCTCGCGCGGCAAGGAGCGTACGTACTCGATCTTCGTTCCGGACGGCGTCGATACCGCGAAACCGATGCCGCTCCTCATCACGCTGCACGGCTCGGGACGGAACGGGGCATCGCTCGTCGACAAGTGGAAGCCGCTCGCGGCAAAGTCGGGGATCATCGTCGCCGGTCCGGACTCCATCAACTCGGCGGAATGGTCGGCACCCGAGGATGGGCCGCAACTGCTGTTCGACCTCGTGGAGACGCTGAAGAAGGAGTACCCGATCGACGGCCGCCGCGTGTATCTCTTCGGCCACTCCGGCGGCGCGTGCTTCGCGCTGCAGATGGGACTTCTCGAATCGGAATACTTTGCCGCGGTCGCGATTCACGCCGGCTCGCTGCATCCGTCGATCTACACGCTCCCCTCGCGCGCGTCGCGCAAGATCCCGTTCTCGCTGTTCGTCGGGACGAAGGATCCGTACTTTCCCGTCGCCGATGTGCGCGCCACGCGCGACGCGCTCGTCGCGGGCGGCTGCCCCGCGGAGCTGACGGAGATCCCGAACCACAATCACGACTACTACAGCCGCTCGGTGATGATCAACGAGCAGGCATGGGCGTTTCTCGAAAAGCACGCGCTGGCCGCGGACGCGAAATTCACGCGCTACGCGAATACGTAGGCGGTAGCATCACGCGATGCGTGCCACCGCCCTTCTCCTCTCCGCCGCCCTCCTCGCCTCCTGCGCGCACACGCCCGCCGCGGCCACCATCTCCGGTTGGGTGAGCGACGCCTCGTGCGGCG
>DATELS010000037.1:0-3496 GCA_035276365.1 Thermoanaerobaculia bacterium | reverse complement strand
CGACGACGATGTACGGCACGCCGACCTGACGGGCGAGCAGGATGTGCTCGCGGGTCTGCGGCATCGGGCCGTCGGTGGCGGCGACCACGAGGATCGCACCGTCCATCTGCGCGGCGCCGGTGATCATGTTCTTGACGTAGTCGGCGTGGCCCGGGCAGTCGACGTGCGCGTAGTGGCGCTTGTCCGTCGAGTACTCGACGTGCGCGGTGGCGATGGTGATGCCGCGCTCGCGCTCTTCCGGCGCCTTGTCGATCTGATCGAAGGCGACGAACGAGGCCGTGCCCTTCGACGCGAGAATGCGGGTGATGGCCGCCGTCAGCGTGGTCTTGCCGTGGTCGACGTGACCGATCGTGCCGATGTTCACGTGCGGCTTACTGCGATCGAATTTCTCTTTGGCCATTTGAGATCAAACCTCCCTGTTTCTGTCCGACTGTGTGTCGTTGATCAAACTCGCTGTGTGGTTCCGCCGCTCTTGGCGATCACTTCCTCGGCCACGTTCTTCGGGGCCGGCTCGTACGCCAGGAACTGCATCGTGTAGCTGGCGCGGCCCTGCGACATCGACCGCACCTGCGTGGCATATCCGAACATCTCGGAGAGAGGCACGTGCGCGCGAATCACCTTCGCGCCGCCGCGCTCTTCCATCTGCTGAATCTTTCCGCGACGCCGCGACAGATCGCCCATCACGTCGCCCGCGTAGTCCTCGGGCGTCACGACTTCGACGTCCATGATCGGCTCCATGAGAATCGGACCGGCTTTCTTCGCGCCTTCCTGATACGCCATCGAGCCGGCGATCTTGAATGCCATTTCGCTGGAGTCGACGTCGTGGTACGAGCCGTCGTACAGGATCGCGCGCACGCCCGTCATCGGATAGCCCGCGACGATGCCGCGCTCCATCGCTTCCTTGATGCCCTGCTCCGTCGGCTTGATGAACTCGCGCGGAACCGAGCCGCCCACGATCTCGTTGACGAACTCGAACCCGCCTTCCGGCATCGGCTCGAAGCGCATCTTCACGTGGCCGTACTGACCCTTACCGCCCGACTGCCGCACGAAACGACCCTCGGCTTCCGACTTGCGCGTGATCGCCTCGCGATACGCAACCTGCGGCTTGCCGACGTTCGCGCCGACGTTGAACTCGCGCACCATGCGGTCGACGATGATCTCGAGATGGAGCTCGCCCATCCCGCGGATGATCGTCTGGTTCGTCTCCGCGTCCGTGTGCACCTTGAACGTCGGGTCTTCCTGCATGAGCTTCGCGAGCGCGACGCCCATCTTTTCCTGATCGCTCTTCGTCTTCGGCTCGATCGCAACCGCGATGACCGGCTCCGGGAAGTTCATCGTCTCGAGGACGATCGCGTTCTTCGGATCGCAGATCGTGTCGCCCGTCGTCACCGACTTCAGACCGACGGCCGCGCCGATGTCGCCCGCGCGCACTTCCTTGATCTCTTCGCGCTTGTTCGCGTGCATCTGCAGCAGACGGCCGATGCGCTCGGTCGTGCCCTTCGTCGAGTTCAGCACCGACGTGCCGGACTCCACGCGGCCGGAGTAGACGCGGAAGAATGCGAGCTGGCCGACGAACGGGTCGGTCATGATCTTGAACACGAGCGCGGAGAACGGCTGATCGTCCGACGCCTTGCGCTCCATGAACGCCTCGTCGTCGGGGTTCACACCCTTCACCGGTGGGATGTCCACGGGCGACGGGAGGTAGTCGACGACCGCGTCGAGCAGCGGCTGCACGCCTTTGTTCTTGAACGCGGTGCCGCAAAGCACCGGCGTGATCTTCTGATGAATGGTCGCGTCGCGAAGCGCGGCCTTGAGCTCGCCGATCTCCAGCGTCTCGCCGGAGAGGTACTTCTCCAGGAGCTCGTCATGCGACTCGGCGATCGACTCGACCATCTTCTCGCGGAACTGCTCGGCTTCCTCGCGGAGCTCGGACGGGATCTCTTCGACGTCGTACTTGGCGCCGAGGGTCTCGTCCTTGAAGAGGAGAGCCTTCATGCGCACGAGGTCGATCACGCCCTTGAACTTGTCTTCGGCTCCGATCGGGAGCTGCAGAGGAACGGCGTTCTTGCCGAGCTTCTGGCGGATCTGTCCGACGACGGACTCGAAGTTCGCGCCGATGCGGTCCATCTTGTTGACGAACGCGATGCGCGGAACGCCGTACTTGTCGGCCTGACGCCACACCGTTTCCGACTGCGGCTCGACGCCGCCGACCGCGCAGAACACGCCGACCGCGCCGTCGAGAACGCGGAGCGAGCGCTCCACTTCGACGGTGAAGTCCACGTGACCCGGCGTGTCGATGATGTTGATGCGGGTGTCGCCCCACATCGCCGTCGTCGCAGCGGAGGTGATGGTGATGCCGCGCTCCTGCTCCTGGACCATCCAGTCCATGGTTGCAGTGCCCTCGTGCACTTCACCGATCTTGTGAGTGATCCCGGTGTAGTAGAG
Organism: Thermoanaerobaculia bacterium; assembly: GCA_035276365.1. Taxonomy (GTDB): domain Bacteria; phylum Acidobacteriota; class Thermoanaerobaculia; order Gp7-AA8; family Gp7-AA8; genus QHVT01. The sequence continues at coordinate 1,051 of DATELS010000037.1, read as the reverse complement.
GATGCGCTCGGTGGTCGTCGTCTTCCCGGCATCGATGTGAGCCATGATGCCGATGTTGCGAGTCTTCTCGAGAGGTACCTGACGTGCCATGTTTCTTTTCTTTTCGTGCCGCGGACAAACAGACAGGCGGCGAGCACGGGCTCGTCCCCATCAAACAATCGAGTTGTGTGTTTTCCGTTGCTCGGTCCGGAACCGCAGAACCTCTTCTGTGTTATCCGGTCGAGACGGAGCTACGGAAACTGCTTAGAACGCGCAAACGGGAACTGCACTGACAAGGTCCCCCGGCGCGGAGCGCGCACTCTACTCGGAGATTTCGGACTTTGTCAACCCGGACCGACCTTAACGACACCTCGGCACAGCCTATTCCGCACAGGAACTTAGGGCGCGTTGACGCGAGGAACGATGCGATGAACGCCGAATATGCCGTGCACGCCGACGACCTCCGAGTCGGGCCGCGGAGACGCGCCGCCGATGTAAATCGAGCCGGGAGGAGGCGTCTGTCCGGGCTCGAGAAGCGCGAAGGAGCTGCGATGCGCGCCGTGGAGCTCGCCGAACCAGAGAGCGAAGATGGCGCCGGGTCCGGCATCGAGATAAACGGGACGCTGTCCCTGATCGAGAGCATCGTCGACGAGCTCCTGAATGCCGGCGTTGAACTCGGGACCGCGCGACGCGCCCGTCGTGTGAAAGACGTAGAAGAAAAACGCGGCCTGCAGCACGCCGAGGATGACCATGGCGATCGCGGCGGCGCGCCAGCGTTGCAGGGCGGGGATCGATAGCGCGAGCAGAATGACGAAGAGCGCGGAGAGCCGCAGCGCGTGTCCGACCTCGACGGCAACGGCGGGCGGGACGATCGAAGCGAGCGCAGCGCAGATGAGAAAGGCGATCCAGCGATTGCGAATGGCGATTGCCGCGGCGAGCGCGAGCACGAACGTGATCAACAGCACCGGACCGCCGGAGTGCGGCACGTGATGGCGCGCATTGAAGTCGCCTCGCCAGACGAGCCCGACCGGTGACGCATTCGCGAGATAGTTGCGCGCGATCGTAGTCGTGC
>DATELS010000036.1:0-2844 GCA_035276365.1 Thermoanaerobaculia bacterium | reverse complement strand
CCGTTTGACCCACTCCAGACTGTATCGAAGGGCGAGTTCATGAAACCTGAAATCCATCCCAAGTATCAGCAGGTCAACGTTCACTGCGCGTGCGGCGAAGGCTGGTCCACCGGCTCCACCCGCAAGGAGCTGCGCATCGAGATCTGCTCCAAGTGCCATCCCTTCTTCACCGGCAAGCAGAAGCTCGTCGACACGGCCGGCCGCATCGACCGCTTCCAGAAGAAGTACGGGAAGAAATGATGGGGATCTGGCGCGGTTCCGCGAAGATCATCGCAGGCGCGTTCGGCGCGTTCACGAATGGTCTGACTAGTGAGGCCGCGCCAGGCAAAGATAAGAACGTCGACATGCTCATCGGAGGACAAGCCGTCCTCGAGGGCGTGATGATGCGTTCGCTGACGGGTTACACCGTCGCGGTGCGTCAGCCGGACGGCGGCGTCGCGCTGAAGAAGGACAAGCTCACCTCCATCACCGCGAAGTATCCGTTCCTCAAGTTCCCGGTGCTGCGCGGCTCGGTCGTGCTCATCCAGTCCCTCATCCTCGGCATCCGCGCGCTGAACTACTCGGCGAGCGTGTCGTCGGAGGACGAGGCGGGCGAGCCGGAGCTGTCGAACTGGGCCATCGCCGGCTCGATGGGCATGGCCCTTCTCCTCGGCGTCGGCCTCTTCATCCTCGCGCCGCTCGGACTGACGAACCTCCTCCGCCGCTTCGTCTATCCGTCGATGAGCAACTTCGAATACAACGCCATCGACGGTGCCATCCGCGCGATCTTCTTCTTCGTCTACATCGCCTCCATCTCGATGATGGCGGAGATCCGCCGCGTGTTTCAGTACCACGGCGCGGAGCACAAGACGGTCTACACGTTCGAGGCGAACGAGCCGCTGACGGTCGAGAACGCGCGCGGCAAGTCGACGCTCCATCCGCGCTGCGGCACGAGCTTCCTCATGTTCGTGATGGCGATCTCGATCCTCGTCTTCTCGCTGATCCCGTCCGCGGCGCCGTTCTACGTCAAGTTCGGCGCGCGCGTCGTGCTCATCCCGCTCATCGCCGGCCTTGCGTACGAAGTCATCCGCTTCTCGGCGCGTCACCTGAGCAATCCGGTGTGCCGCGTGTTGATCCGCCCGGGCCTGTGGCTCCAGCGCATCACGACGAAGGAGCCGGACGACCAGCAGCTCGAGATCGCGATCATCGCGCTCAAAGAAGCGCTGCTGTACGACGCGGTCGAGCCCGAACAAGCCGCCGTCGCTTAGCGGCGCACCCCCACAGTCTTTTCTTCCACGGGCCGTGATCCGGCGGTGCAACCATGTTCGAGAAACTCAACGAAATCGAGAGACGCTACAACGAGCTCCAGCGCAAGATCGAAGATCCTTCGATCGTGACCGACGTGTCCGCGTATCGCGAGACGATGAAGGCGATCGCGGAGATCGAGGAGGTCGTCTCGAAGCACCGGCAGTTGCGCGATCTCCGCAAGCGCATCGCCGACGCGCGCGAGATGCTGCGCAGCGACGATGAGATGCGCGAGCTCGCGGAAATGGAGCTCGCCGAGCTCGAGCCGCAGGAGCCTCTCCTCGAGGCCGAGCTGCAGGTGCTCCTCCAGCCGAAGGATCCGAACGACGAGAAGAACGTCTTCATCGAGATCCGCGCCGGCACGGGCGGCGACGAGGCTTCGCTCTTCGCCGCGGAAGTGATGCGCATGTACATCCGCTACGCGGAGTCGCGCCGGTGGAAGGTGGACATGACGGACGCGAACTACTCGTCCGTCAACGGCATCAAGGACGCGACGCTGCAGATCGAAGGCGCGAAGGTGTACTCGCGCATGAAGTTCGAGTCCGGCGTGCATCGCGTGCAGCGCGTGCCGCAGACGGAGACGCAGGGCCGCATCCATACGTCCGCCATTACGGTGGCGGTGCTGCCGGAAGCGGAAGACATCGACATCCAGGTCAACGAGAAGGATCTCCGGATCGACACCTTCTGCTCCTCCGGTCCCGGAGGGCAGTCCGTCAACACGACGTACTCCGCGGTGCGCATGACGCACCTGCCGACGGGCGTCGTCGTCTCGTGTCAGGACGAGAAGTCGCAGATCAAGAATCGCGCGAAGGCGCTGAAGGTGCTGAAGGCGCGCCTGTACGACATCGAGCGCCTGAAGCGCGAGTCGGAGCTCTCGGCGACGCGCAAGGGGATGATCGGCTCGGGCGACCGCTCGGAGAAGATCCGCACGTACAACTTCCCGCAGGACCGCGTCACCGACCACCGCATCGGCCTCACCGTGCACAACCTGCCGGACGTGATGAACGGCAACCTCGACGTGCTGATCGATCCGCTCGTCGCGAACTTCCAGGCCGAGAAGCTGCGGGAAGCGGTCGAGACGAAGTAACGCTCACACGAGCTGGTAGCCGAGTCTTCCCCGGCTCACGAGCTTGTCCGCGCCGAGCTTCTTGCGCAGCGTCTTGATGCGCGTCTCCAGCGTTCCGCGTTTGACGCCGAGGATGTCGGACATCTCGGAGGCGGTCATGGGAGTGGGCGTGCGCGACAGCAGCAGCGCCAGCAGCTCCGCCTCGCCGCGCGTCAACTCCTGCGTTTCGCCGCCGTCGCGGATGCGCATCTCCGACACCGCCGTCAACAGCGCATCCGTGTCGTGCTTCTCCTCGTCCGCGCGGCGCAGCACGTTGCGGATGCGGGCGATGAGCTCGCGTCCGGGGATGCGCCGCGCGACGCAGTCGTCCGCGCCATTCTCGAACGCGCGAACGCAGCGCTCCTCCTCCTGTTTCGACGTCATCGCGATCACGGGCAGAAGGCGTGAGGCCTCGCGGCAAACCGCGAATGGATCCGTGTCCGTGAGCTCGAGGT
>DATELS010000035.1:0-7019 GCA_035276365.1 Thermoanaerobaculia bacterium | reverse complement strand
AGCTGCTGCAGAATGGCTTCGCGGCTGGCAGGATCGATCGCGCGACTCTCCGGCTGCAGATCCGCGGCGAGCGGACGCTCGGGAAGGTCGGCGCGCTTCTCCTGCTGCGCTTTCGCCGTGAGGCTGAGCAGCATGAGAAGCAGGCCCGTTACGAACTGTTTCGCGTGCTTTTTCATGTCATCTCCCTTTCTCTTTGCACACACCTGATGCGCGTAGTGTGCGATCGGTAAGAGAAGGAGACGGTCGGTTTCCGATACGCAAGCTTTACGTGTGGACTTCGGGAAGCGATCAGATTAGGATCGCGCGTCCCCCGGGAACATCCACCGATGAAGCTCAGCAACGAAGCACTGCTCGTCGCGCTAGGAGAAGCTCGCGCCGCGTACCTGCAATCGAAGCGTGATCAGCATACGCTTTATTGCGTGGGAGCGCTCGTGTATCTCGAGTCGCTCATGGATCACTATGAGTCGGGCGCACCTGCTTTGTTCTCACGTGCCGATTTCGTCAAGAGAGTGAAAGAGCATCCGAACTGGAAGAATAAGAGCGGCGGATCGTTCAAGAACGCGCCTGATGATTGCGGGCGCGAGTTACGCAAGTTCACGCCGAAGGTGGAAGTCGAAGGCGAATTCTGGCGGCTCCGCTTTCACGGTCCGACCGCGCGCTTGCGGAAGGAAGACAAAACAAGCGAAGAGATCGGGTTCGAAGTCGTGGCCGAGGCGGTGAGGCGCACCGATGACGCGCTGACGTTGCCGCTCCCGCATCTCATCGGGCGTTGCGTCTGCTGTCCTTCGCGTACGGCGTTCGATGCATACGACCGCTTCTGCACGAATCCCGGCTGTCCCTCCCACCCGTTCACTCACGACGCGCAGCATTTGTACGTGACCATCGTCCCTGAGCGGAAGGCGACATACGCGAACAGCGAGGCCATCGACTACGGATTCTTGCAGCAGCCCGGGACGGCGGCGCGCAACATTTCCGCGACCGCGCGCGAGCTGCTGCCGTACACGAAGGATCATCTCGCCGAAGCAGGCCTCAGCCTCGGCAAACCGCTGCTGTACCAATCGGGAAGACTGGAGACTACGACGAATTTCGGAGAGGTATGGGTTCTCGATCTCGCCTCGTACATGTGGACGAACACGCTCAAGGACGCGCGATCGTGGGCGATCGTGAATCTCGCGCACGAAATGGGCGTGCGGACGCTTGCGCTGTATACGGCGGGCAACGCCGGGATGAGCCTCGCGAAAGTGGCGTACGCCGCACGTCGCGTTTTCGACCGGCCGCTCGACGTCTACGCTCTTGTGCCCGAAGGCGTGGAGGTGGAGATTCGCACGCAACTGCGCGCGTGGGGATGCCACATCATCGACCTCACGGCGGAACACGGACGCATCCTCAATCACAAAGACGTATGGCGATGGGTGAACGCGTTCATTCGAGGCAAGAACGTCGAGCCCGAACATGCCTGGCATGTCACTGACGGCTGGGACGGCGTCGGTGTGATGATGTATCGCCTCCTGTTCGCTGAGGCGTTTGCGAACGCGGAACCGGATTTCGCGGTTGTCCCCGTCGGTACGGGCAGCCTTTTCCTCGGCACCTATCTCGGTCTTCTCGATACATACGGTCCGAATGCCGGCGAGAGATTGATTGGCGCGATTCCTCCGCCGCCGAATAACATCCTCGCGAATTTCGACGCCGATCTCCCGTCGATCATCCGTGGCGCCGATGTCGGAACCATGCCGAAGCTCGTCGGAGCCTACAGTCCGCTTGCGCCCGCGGTGAAGCACGTCGTGGAGTCCCACGGCGCGCGTCTCGTCACGGTCACGCCGGACATGCACAAGAGGACGAGCGAGATTCTCGCGAGAGACTATCGTGCGGAAGACGGCGATCCGGTCATTGCATTCGAGCCGTCCGCCGCGGCGGCCGCCGCCGCGTTGATGGGCAGCCCTGAACAGCCAGGCCTGCGCGAGCTCATCGAACGCAAACGCGGAGATCGCGGCAACGTGAAGGTTCTTGTCGTCAACACCGGGCTCGGCGCACTGGGCTCGAAGGAATTCGAGTTCCTGCACAAGGCGCACAACGGCTTTACAGAATATTGATCGGGTCGACGTCGATCGCGACGTCGACTCCTTTCCACTTGCGCGGCAGGAGCACGGCTTCGACGGCGCGGCGTAATGCGGTGCGTTGCGGGCTGCGCAGCAGGATCTGGTAGCGCCAGACGCCTTTGATGCGCGCGAGCGGGGCGGCGGCGGGGCCTTGGATGCGCGTGCCGGCGAGCGGCTGTACGGCTTCTTCGAGCATGCGGCCGGAGTCCGTTGCGGCGCGCTCGACGCTGCCGAGATTTTCGCCGCGGAAAAGGATGGCGATCATCGACGTCACGGGCGGATAGTGAAACATCCGCCGGAATTCGATTTCCGCTTCATAGAACGACTCGTAATCGTGGCGCAGTGCGTGTTGAATCGCGTAATGCGTCGGGAATGCCGTCTGGATCATCACCTTGCCGCGTAATTCGCCGCGGCCGGCGCGTCCGGCGACTTGCGTCAGAAGATAGAACGTTTTTTCGGCGGAGCGGAAATCGGGGTAGCCGAGGATGGAGTCGGCGTTGAGGACGCCGGTGAGGGTCACGTTGGGAAAGTGATGTCCCTTGCTCAGCATCTGCGTCCCGATCAGTGCGCGCAAGTGGCCGCGGCGGAAACGATCGAGGATTGCCACCAGTGAGCCCTTACGGCGCGTCGAGTCGCGGTCGAGCACTTCCACGGCGACGTCGGGAAAATCGCGTTTGAAGCGCTCTTCCACTTTCTCCGTGCCGAAGCCGATCGGCTGCAATACCTCGCCCGCGCACAATGGGCATTTCGACGGGATTTTCGTGCGATAGCCGCAGTAGTGACAGATCAGCAGATTTTCGCGGCGGTGCACGGTCAGGGTCACGCTGCAATCGCGGCAGCGGAATTCGTGTCCGCATTCGCGGCACAGAAGATACGGTGCATAGCCGCGGCGATTGATGAGCAGGATCGCCTGCTCTCCGGCATTGAAGACTTCGCGTAATGCCTTCTTCAATTCCGAGCTGAAGATGACGAAGCCCTTGTCTTCCTTCTCCCCGCGCTCTTTGCGCAGGTCGACGATCTCGACGTCCGGCAGCGGCCGCGCCTCGACGCGTTTCGCCATGCGCAGCAGCGTGTACTTGCCCCGCGTGACGTTCTCGCGCGACTCGAGCGACGGCGTCGCGGAGCCGAGGACGACGGGGATCTTCGCGGATTGCGCGCGCAACACCGCGAGATCGCGCGCGTTGTACCGCGGCGTCTCCTCCTGCTTGTACGCGCCATCGCCTTCTTCATCAACGACGATCAGTCCCAGGCGTTGGAACGGCGTGAAGAGCGCGGAGCGCGGACCGATGGCGACGTCGACTTCGCCGCGACGCGCGCGCCACCATTGATCGTAGCGTTCACTTGGAGACAGATTGCTGTGCAGGATGGCAATGCGATCGCCGAAGCGTTCTTTGAGCCGCGCGGCGAAGACGGGCGTGAGCGAGATCTCGGGCACGAGCAGCAGCGCCTGCCCTCCCCGCTTCACCACCTCCCGCATCACCTCGATGTACACCTCGGTCTTTCCGCTTCCGGTCACGCCTTCGAGCAGAAACGGCGCGAAGGTGCCGAGGGAGGAGATGACGCTCTCGATCGCGGCGCGTTGCTCGTCCGAGTAGCGGATCTCGGGCGTCTCCGCGTCGCCGAGTCCGGCGAGAAACGCGTCGAGCGTGTGACGTCGCGGGCGCCGCTCGATGCGCACCACGCCTTTCCTCGCCAACGCCGACAACACCGCCGCGCTCACGCCCGCGTGCTCGAGCGCGCGCACCGAGAGCTCGCCGCCGCGCGATTGCAGTTTCTCGACCGCCGTTTGTTGTTTTGGCGACAGCCCGCCCGGATCGCTCTCCAGCACGACGAAGCGGTCGTAGCGCACGCCTTCCGCGTCGCGCAGTCGATCGTGCACGGCGATGAGTCCCGCGCCGCGCAGACGTTCCACCGCCGCGCGCGAGAGCTCAGTCACGGGCAGCGGACGCTTGCGCAGCTCCGCGAGCAGCGTCAGGTCATCCTCGAGAATCCGCTTCTCCTCGAGCGCGCTCGCGATCATCTCCTCCGATCCCGTCACCTCCGCCTGACGCTTGCCGCGCGCGGACATGTTCGCCGGCAGCGCGACCTTCAGCATCTCGCCGAGCGGCGCGATGTAGTACTCCGCGGCCCAGCGGCAGAGGTCGAGTATCTCGGGGATCAGCGCGGGCTCGTCGTCATCGAGCACCGTGCGAATCGGTTTGATCTTCGCGGCGTCGACCGGCGTCGTGTCGAGCAGCGCGACGACGAACGCGGTCGTGAGCTTCGGTCCGAGCGGCACCTCGACGCGCGAGCCGAGGCGCACGGCGTCCTGCAGCGACGGCGGAATGCGATACGTCAGCGTCGCATGCAGTGCGACCGGGACCGCGACTTCGGCGAATTCAGAGAGCACTCCTACGCGATCCCGAGCTCGGCCATCACCTTTTTCATGTCCGCCCACACGTCCTTCTTCGCCGCGGGCGTGCGCAGGAGGTACGCGGGGTGATACGTCGGCATGAGCTTGATGCCGTTGTACTCGAGCCACGTGCCGCGCACGGCGGAGATGCCGTACGCCTTGCCGGTGAGCGACTGCAGTCCGAACTTGCCAAGGGTGACGATGACTTTCGGTTGAATGAGGTCGACCTGTCGGCGAATGAATGGGCGACACGCGTCCAGCTCGTCGGGCTCGGGATTGCGATTCTCCGGCGGACGGCACTTGATGACGTTCGCGATGTACACGTCGTCGCGCGTGAGCTTCATCGCTTTGATGATGTCGGTGAGGAGTTGTCCGGCGCGGCCGACGAACGGCTTGCCTTGGATGTCTTCATCGCGACCCGGAGCCTCGCCGATGAACATGAGATCCGCGTTCGGATTGCCGACGCCGAAGACGACGTTCGTGCGCGCGCCCGCGAGACGGCACTGCGTGCAGTTGTGCGCCTCGGCGCTTAGTGCGGTCCAGTCGTCGGCGGCGTCGATGACTTCGTCGTCGACCATCAGGTTGGCGGTTGGCGGTTGTTGGTTGGCGGTTGTTGGCGGTGGTGCGGATAAATCGAGGTGCGTGTAGCCGAGGTCGCGGAGGAGGGCGAGCTCGTGGAGGAGTTCGGGAGTCATCGATGGGATTATCATCCAAGACCATCATGAAAAAACTCTCAGCACTCCTCCTCCTGCTCGTCGTGTGTCTGCCACTCTCGGCGGCCAAGAAGAAAGCGACCGTGAAGGTCATCAACCAGAGCAAGTGGGAGATCCACCATCTCTACCTCTCGTCGAGCACGGAGGACGACTGGGGTCCCGATCAACTCGGCGAGGACGTGCTCACGAAGGGCGACTCCATCACGCTCACGAACATCGACTGCGACACGTACGACGTGAAGGTCGTCGATGAAGACGGCGACGAGTGCGTGATCGAAGAGGTCGACCTGTGCGGCGACGCGTCGTACTGGAAGATCACCGACAAGGCGCTGCTGGAGTGTGAGGGGTATCAGTAGCGGCCGCAGTTCATGCACGCTCTCACGACCGGCCTCCTCATCTCCGCCGTCCTCCTGCTCGCGAGCATTCTCGCGAGCAAGGCGGCGGCCCGCTTCGGCGTGCCTGCCCTCCTCCTCTTCCTCGGCATCGGCATGCTCGCGGGATCGGACGGGCCGGGAGGGATCTGGTTCGATGACGTGCAGCTCGCGCAATCGATCGGCGTCGTCGCGCTCGCGCTGATCCTGTACTCGGGAGGACTCGACACTCCGTGGCACGACGTGCGTCCCGCGCTCGCGTCGGGACTCTCGCTGGCGACGTTCGGCGTCGTCGTGTCGGCGGCGATCATCGGCGGCGCGGCGTACTACTTCCTCGATTTCCCGCTCCCCTACGGTCTCCTCCTCGGCGCGATCGTTTCTTCGACCGATGCGGCGGCCGTGTTCTCCGTCCTGCGCTCGCGCGGCGTGCGACTGCGCGGACGACTGCAACCGCTGATCGAGCTCGAGTCGGGCAGCAACGATCCGATGGCGGTGTTTCTCACGCTCGCGTTGATCGAGCGCATCCTCAAACCGTCCGCGCCACTCCTCGGATTTTTCGTCGAGCTCGTGCTGGAGATGTCGATCGGCGCGGTGGCGGGCATCGCGCTGGGACGCCTCGCGGTGTGGACGCTCAACCGCATCCGGCTCGAGATCGACGGCCTGTATCTCGTGCTCTCGCTCGCGTTCGTGATGATCGCGTACGCGGCGACGGATCTCCTTCACGGCAACGGCTTTCTCGCGGTCTACGTCGCCGGCGTGGTGATGGGCAATCGGCGCTTCATCCATCGGCGCGCGGTGATGCGCTTCCACGACGGACTCGCGTGGCTGATGCAAATCGCGATGTTCCTCGCACTCGGACTGCTCGTGTTCCCGTCGCATCTCGCGCCGGTGGCGGGACTCGGACTCACCGTCGCGATCGTGGCCACGTTCATCGCGCGTCCGGTGGCCGTGTTCGTCGCGCTGTCGGCGTCGCAGTTCGGATGGCGCGAGAAACTCTTCATCGCCTGGACGGGATTGCGCGGCGCGGTACCGATCATTCTCGCGACGTTCGCGATGACGGCGAAGCTCCCGGGCGGCGCGACGATCTTCAACATCGTCTTCTTCAGCGTGCTCGTGTCCGTGCTGCTGCAGGGCTCGACGATCCCCGCGGTCGCGCGTTGGTTGCGGTTGTCCGGCGACGCGCCGAGCGACGAAGGCGCGATGCGACGCGAGAGCGATCTGCTGACGATCGATCTGCAACGCGGCGCGCCGGCGATCGGACGCCAGCTCGTCGAGCTCGCGCTACCGTCGGATACGCTCGTGCTGCTCGTCTATCGCGGCAACGAATTTTTCCCGACGACCGGCGCGACGACGTTCGTGGAAGGCGATCGCCTGATGGTGTTCACGAGCAAGAAGAGCGTCGGCGACGCGCGCGCGGTGCTTCAGGGCACCTGAGCGACCACAAGGT
>DATELS010000034.1:0-3584 GCA_035276365.1 Thermoanaerobaculia bacterium | reverse complement strand
CGTTTCGGCGCGGCGCGTTTCGTCGTCGTCGCGCCCGCGTCGAGGCTGCGGCGCAGCGCCTCCATGATATCGACCACCTCCGCCGCCTTCTCGTCCTCGCGCGACTCCGACACGATCACTTCGCCCTCCGCCTTCGCGCGGATCTTGTCCATGAGGCGTTCGCGATACGTGTCCTTGTACGCGAGCGGATCGAACGCTTCCTCCGTCAGCTCGCTGATCAGCATCTCCGCGAGCGCGACTTCCTTGTCGCGCAGATCCGCGTCGCCGACTTCGATCGCGCTGAAGTCGCGCACCTCGTCCGCGTAGTACATCGTGTGGAGAATCAATCCTTCTTCGAACGGGCGCAGCACCACGAGGTGCTCGCGGTGTCCCATCACCCAGCGCGCCACCGCGACCTTGTTCTGCTTCTTCATCGCCTGCGCGAGGAGGCGGTACGTCTTCGCGCCGCCGGGGGAGGGTCCGAGGTAGTAGGCCTTTTCGAAGAAGACGGGGTCGATGAGGGAGAGGTCGACGAACTCGGTGATCTCGAGCGCGCGATCCTGATCGCTCTCCAGCACCTCCATCTCCTCGTCGCTCAGCGTCACGTATTGATTCTTGCCGACCGGATACGCGCGGGTCATCTGATCCTGCGTCAGCATCTCCTCGTGATGCGGGCACCACCACTTGCGATTCACACGCGAGCCGCAGCTCTCGTGCAGGAGGTTGAAGTGCACGTCCTCCGACTTCGTGGCCGTGTAGAAGCGGACGGGGATGCTCACCAGTCCGAACGAGATCGTCGCGTTGCGCAGCGGGCGCAGAGCCATAGATCCTCCGCCCAACGAGCCTGCATGGGGCGTTCCATTCTCATCCGTGCGGAACTCCCTACCCTTCAACGACTTAGCACTCCCCCGGCGCCGAAATTGCATGTCTGCCCGTCCGGCTCGGTATGTCTCCATTCATTCGACGCATGCTCTGGGGAGCGTTTGGCGGACTCGCTCTCCTCACCGCCAGCGGCGTAGCGCTGACGATCGCCGTGCTCCGCATGGAGCAGCGGCTCGAGTATCGCGTCGTGCAGGAGCAGCGTCCGTTCCTCGACGCGCTGCACATCATGGACAGCTCGCTCACCACGATGGTCTCCGCGTCGCGCGGCTACATTCAAACGGGACAGACCGCGTTCGCCGCGCAGTACGACGAGGCGGCGCGCGACTACGACAAAGCGTCCGCGCTCGCGAACGAGATGCAGAAGGATCCGCGCGACGCCGCGGTCCTCAACGACTTCAACATCCACTACCGCACCGTCAAAGAGCTTCTCGATCGCCAGCTTCTGTTGCGCGACGACCATCGCGAGGAAGAAGCGAAGGAAGTGATGCTCGACGTCGCGCAGAAGCGGCGCGTCGCGCCCGACTACGCCGGCATCATCACCGAGCGCGTGCGCGGCGAGCAGCGTTCCGCGGTCGATGACGTCGCCTCGACACGCCAGTGGGTCATGCTCGCGATGGTGCTTCTCGGCGTCGGCATCGTCGGCGTCGGACTCATCGCCTCGTTCCGCATCGAGCAGCAGTTGCGCGACTCCATCGCGCGCCAGGTCAGGCGCACCGAGGCAATGATCGCCGGGATGTCGGACGGCGTCTTGCTCGTCGACGGCGAAGGCCGCACCGTCTTCATCAATCCCGCCGGCCAGCGCCTCCTCGGCAAAGGCGAAGTGGGCGTGCCGATCACGCAGCATGCCGAGGTGTATCGGCTGCGCGACGAGCACGGAAGGATGCTCGATCCGCAGGAGCTGCCCGCCGCGCAATCGCTGTCGACCGGACGTCCTGTGCACGACACGACCATCATCATCGCGCGCGACGGCGGCGAGCGCGTCGCCGTGTCGATGAGCGCGACGCCGCTGCAGGAAGACGGCGCGACGTCCGGCGTCGTCGTCACGTTCCGCGACATCACCGAGCGGCGCAGACTCGAAGAACAGATGCAGGTGCAGGCCGAGCGCGCGCAGATCCTCGCCGACGCCGGTGCGTTCTTCTCGAGCAACATCGATCCGGGCTGGGTCACGCAGGCCATCGCCGAGCGCGTCGCCGAAGTCCTCGGCGACTGGTCCGCCGTCATCCTGCGCAACGCCGACACGAAAGAGCTCAGCGTCGCCTCGATCTATCACCGCGACATGGCCTCGCTCGGCCTGGCGTGGTCGTACATCTATCGCCAACCGCTCGTCGTCGGCGAAGGTTTGATCGGACAAGTCGTGTCGTCCGGCTATCCGTCGCTGATGACGAACGTGCGTCCCGCGTTCGACACGACGAATCCCGGCACGTATCACCCGTCGCCGGTGAAGCTCGCATCGCTGCTCATTCTGCCGCTGCGCACGCGGCGCGAGATGATCGGCGCGCTGATCATCGCGGCGAACGATCCCGATCGCGCGATGACGGACGACAAGCTGCCGCTCGCGGAAGTCCTCGCCGAACGCGCCGCGCTCGCGATCGAAAACGCGAAGCTGTACACCGAGCAGGTCGAGGCGCGGCGCAAGGTCGAAGACCTCTCGCGTCTGAAAGACGAGTTCCTCTCCATCGCGTCGCACGAGCTGCGCACGCCGGTCACGTCGATCAAGGGCTACACGCAGCTCGCGAAGATGCTGATCAAGGAAGGCGACCTCGGGACGTCCGAGGAGTATTTGGATATCGCGCTGGACCAGATCGATCGGATGTCGCGGCTCATCCTCGAACTGTTGGATGTGTCGCGCATTGAAACCGGACGACTGGAGATTCGGCGCGAGGCCATTCCGTGGCCGCACTTCGTGCGCGAAGTCGTGCAGCGGCATCACACCGCGGTCAGCGAGCGGCGCTTTCACGTCAGCGTGCCGCATGACGAGAAAGTCGTCGCCGGCGACCGCGATCGTCTGGAGCAAGTGCTCGGCAATTTGCTCGAGAACGCAGTCAAGTACTCGCCGGATGGCAGCGACATCACGGTCACGGTCGAAGATCGCGGCGATGCGTTCGTGACCGCGGTGTCCGATCGCGGCATCGGAATCCCCGCGGACGAGCTCGGGCAGGTGTTCGAGCGTTTCCATCGCGGACGCCAGGTTTCGTCGACGAACTACGGCGGCCTCGGCCTCGGCCTCTACATCACGAAGCAGATCATCGAGCGCCACGGCGGCGCGATCTGGGTGGAGAGCCGCGAGGGACAGGGGACGTCGTTCTACTTCTCGCTGCCCGCGTCGGAAGTATCGTCGCCCGCCCCAGCGCCGGTCGGCGCGCGTACGTAAACTCTCTCGATGCTCGCCGCCGCCGCGCTGGTCCTCGAGCTCGTGCGCCATTCGCTCACGGGCGATCACTGCCGGTATCGCGAGTACGTGAATGGCCTGCCGACGGACACGTACGTCACGCAGCGCTGTGTGGCGACGGTCGCCCCGGCCGTCGCGCCGCCGGCCGAGGCGGCCGGCGCTACACGGATCGTCGAGGGGCGCATCGCGCGTCGCGTGATGCGCGACCACGTCGCCTACGACTACGACGCCGAGACCGGCGCGCTGCTGCGCACGATCCCACTCTACTTTCACGCGAAGCCGGCGCGCGTGTTCGATCCGAATCCCGTCGCGACGCTGAACGATCCGTCGCTGC
>DATELS010000033.1:0-2290 GCA_035276365.1 Thermoanaerobaculia bacterium | reverse complement strand
TCGTCGAGTGGCGGCTGTACGACGTCGCGACGGGCAAGGACCGCACGCTCATCGACAAAGCCAAGCTGCAGGCCGCGCTCGAGTCGACTGGCCTCGCGAGCGACATCGCGAAAGACGCCGCGTCGTCGGACTCCGTCGAATTCGACGCGAAGAAGAGCGCGATCGTCCTCGACGTCGCGGACGATCTCTACCTCTACTCGCTGACGCGCAACAGCGCCACGCGACTCACGTCCGCGCCGGGCGAGGAAGAGAACCCGACGTTCAGTCCCGACGGCCAGAAGATCGCCTTCGTGCGCGACTCCGATCTCTACGTCGTCGACCTCGCGGGCCGCGAGCGTCGTCTCACCACCGATGGCACCGAGAAGATCCTCAACGGGAAGCTCGACTACGTCTATCAGGAAGAAGTGTACGGACGCGGGCAATGGTCGTCGTTCTGGTGGAGTCCCGACTCGACGCGCCTCGCGTTTCTGCAGCTCGACGAGCGTCAGGTGCCCGAGGTCGTGATTCCGGATCACATCCCGTATCACATGAACAACGAGACCATCGCGTATCCGAAGGCCGGCGATCCGAATCCGAAGGTGAAGCTGTTCGTCGTCGGCGCGAGCGGCGGCGCGCCGAAGGAGATGGACACGGAGCGCTACACCGGCTCCGACTTCCTCATCGTCAACGTCGGCTGGAATCGCGACGCGAGCGCGCTCACGTATCAGGTGCAGAACCGCGAGCAGACGTGGCTCGATCTCGTGAGCGCGTCGCCGTCGGACGGCAAAGGGAAGACGCTGTTCCGCGAGACCACGCCGGCGTGGGTCGATCCGATCGCGAATCCATCGTGGCTCGATGACGGCTCGTTCCTCTGGCAGTCCGAGCGCAGCGGCTTCCGCCACATCTATCACTACAAGGCGGACGGCACACTCGTGCGCCAGGTGACGAACGGCGAGTGGGAAGTGCGCGACCTGCACGGCACCGACAAGACGTACATCTACTTCAGCGGCACCGAGCGCAGCGTGCGCGACAACGACGTCTATCGCGTGAAGCTCGACGGCTCCGGCTTTCAGCGACTCTCCGCCGACGCGGGCACGCACGCGGCGACGTTCAATCCGTCGCTGACGCGCTACGTCGATCGCTGGAACGACATCCGGACTCCGGATCAGGTGCGTCTGTACACGAGCGATGGCAAGCTCGCGCGCGTCATCGACGAGAACAAGGTCACGACGCTCGCCGAGTACGACCTGCCGCAGCCGGAGTTCCTGCAGGTCAAGAACCGCGACGGCTTCCCGATGGAAGCGATGATCCTCAAGCCGACGAACTTCGATCCGTCGAAGAAGTATCCGGTCTATCAATACCTGTACGCGGGACCGCACGCGCAGCAGGTCGTGAATCGCTGGCGCGGGCAGTCGATGCTGTTCATGCAGCTCGTCGCGCAGCAGGGGATCATCGTCTGGCAGTGCGACAACAAGACCGCGAGCGGCAAGGGCGCGGTGTCGACGTGGCCCGTGTACAAGAACTTCGGCGAGTCGGAGCTGCGCGACATCGAGGATGGCATCCAGTACCTCGCGAAGCAGCCGTACGTCGACGCGAGTCGCGTGCTGCTGAACGGCTGGAGCTACGGCGGCTTCATGGTCAGCTACGCGCTCACGCACTCGAAGATGTTCTCGGCGGGCATCGCCGGCGGGACGGTGGCGGACTGGCGCGACTACGACACGATCTACACCGAGCGCTACCTTCTGATGCCGCAGAACAATCCGGACGGCTACAAGAAGAGCTCGCCGCGCTTCGCGGCCAAGGACCTCCACGGCAACCTGCTGCTCCTGCACGGCACGATCGACGACAACGTGCACCTGCAGAACACGATTCAGTTCGCCTGGGAGCTGCAGCAGGCGGGCAAGCAGTTCGAGATGATGCTCTATCCGAAGGCGCGCCATGGCGTGCGCGACCGTAAATCGGTAAATCATCTCAACCGGCTGATGTTCGACTTCACCAAACGGCAGTTGCTGGCAACCGGTTCGCAAAACTGACCGGCATGAGCAAACACAACCCGACTCAGGACTTCTACAAGATCGGCGGACGCAGCCAGTCCGAGGGACCGGACCGCGGAGACGATCTCCACAATGAGAAGCAGAAACTCGCCGAGACGAACGCGCATGCGGAGCATCCGGCCGTGAAGAGGAGTGCGAAGAAGAAGTAGATGACGTCGATCCACGAATTGGAAGTTCAGCGCGCGCCCGTCGTGTCGCGGCGCGCGCTCGCGATGCCCGCGTCTCCGATCCGCCGTCTCGCGCCGTTGGCCGAGGCG
>DATELS010000032.1:0-5356 GCA_035276365.1 Thermoanaerobaculia bacterium | reverse complement strand
GTTGAAGCGATCCTCCACGCGGTTCGGAGTGACGCGCGGCGCGTACGCGAACGGCGCGCCGGTGGCGAAGCGATCGAGCACGTTGCGCGTCATCTGCTGCACGACGGCGTCGGTGGCCAGTCCGCGCGTCCAGTCGCGCGTGCCGGTGTTGAACACCGCGCCGCCCTGCGGATTCGTGACGAGACCGATCGTCGCGTAGCCGTCGCTCGCGGGCAACGTAGCCAGGATGTCGTAGCTGAGCGGCGTGCCGTCCGAGCCTTCGACGGCGAGCGTGCCGTCGGGCATCGTGTTGAAGAGCGCGCCGTCCGTCTCGATGCCCGCCGATGCCTGCGCGATCAGCGAGCCGTTCGTCACACCGGTTTGATCGAACACCCAGCTCGACGCGTTCGTCACGGTGTACGGCGTGCGCTGATTCGTCGGCAAGCCATCGAATCCGTTCGCGGTGCGGTTCGCGTAGCCGGCGTTGCGGAAGGAGGCGCCGAGGAGGAGGTTCTCGGGGTGGAGGACCGGCCAGTCGAACCAGTTCACCGTCACGACGTCGTCGTCGACTCCCCTCTTCGGATCGAGACTCGCGCTCTTGTACACCGTCATCTGCCGGTTCTGCGGATCGAGTCGCGCCTGCCACCAGATCGAGTTGCCGGCGAAGACGGCGATGTGTCCGCCTGCCGCGTGGAATGCCTCGAGGTACTCGCGCGCGGCGAGCGTCCAGTACTCGGAGTGGCCGACGAGCAGCACGGCCTTGTACGCGCTGAGCGAGAGGCCGGCGTCGAGATCGTCGTCGGTGATGACTTCGAAGGAGCGCCCCTCGCTCTTCATCCAGTCGACGAACGGCTGCTCCCACGTGCGATAGCGGCTCAGCCCCGCGTCTTCTTCGTAAGGGCGATCGAGGGAGACGATCTTCGCGCGCTGATTGTTCGTCGACAGCGAGTCGTAGACGCACTTGCCGGTGTATGTGTTGTAGGCGACGTAGGTGTTCGTCGGCTGCACGACGACGATCGGCGAATACGAGCCGGGCGTCGCCGACCGCACGACGAAGAGAATGTTGCGCGTGCCTCGGCTCGTCGGAAACTTCGCGGCGTAGTAACCCGGCGTCCAGTTCGAGGGGACGGTGAACTGCGTGGTGACCGGCCACGCGCAGCCGTTCTCCCACATGCCGGTGCAGTCGCGGACGGTGGAGGTGAGGCTGCTGATGGTGGTGAGGACGGTCGACGCGTTGGCCATGTTCACGATCTGCACGCTGAAGGGGCTGTTCGACGTGGAGATGTGAAAGGCGATCGTCCCGCCGGCGACCACGCTATGCGCGTTCGCGTAGCCGCCTTCCGCGTAGACGGGAATCGGCTGCGCCGCCGCAAACGACGCCAGAAGGCTGAGTCCGGCGATCACCGCGATCGCGCGCAAGGGGATGTTCATTGTGGGAAGCTGCTGCTGTACGGCTCTGCCTGCGGTTACGGCAGATGCAAACGAGCTTCCAGCACCCGAAGTCGCAAAGTCTTCAAGTCGCAAAGTCTCAAAGGAGCACCGCAGTCCTTTGCGACTTTGAGACTCTGCGACTTTGAGACTTCGCTACGTCCCCGCAGCCGCCTTCCACGCCGCAAGTGCCTTCTCCGCACTCCCCTTCCACGCGGCAAAGCTCGCGCGTGCGTCCGCGCTCGGCGCGGCGTCCGCGCCGTCGACGGCGTCGAGCAGGTTTTCGAGTGCGCTGAGGATCGCGCGGAGCGTTGTTTGGCGCGGCGGCTCGTTCGGTCCGGTAGTGGAGCCGAACGCGGTGGCGACGCCTGCAATGTCGCGGATGCGCGCGCGCATCGTCTCGTCGTTCACGATCTTCTCGAGACGCGTGTCCGACTCCGCGATCGCGGCGGCGACGTCCGCGCGCACTTTGTCGATCTGCATCGCCAGCGCGTGCTGCTCCGCGTACGCGCTCATCGGCAACTTCACGCGCGGATCGGGCACGATGCGCAGCGGCTGTTCGAGGCGTTGTCCATTCACGGTGAGCACGACGCGATAATCGCCCGGCGGCGCCCAGATGCCGTTGCTCCACTTCCCGCGCGTGCCTTCGGCGCGGATCGGCCAGACGAAGCGGTGCATGCCCGGCGTCGTCTGCAGCGTCGACGGCGTGACGAACCATTCCGCCGACTCGCGCGCCTTCGTGAGATCGAGCGCGGGCGGCGCGTCGGCGCTGCTGTAGCGGCGGACGAGCGCGCCTTGCGCGTCGACGATTTCCAGCGTCACCGGCCCGGTGGTCGCATCGAGCACGTAATCGATGTACGCGCCCTGCGGCGGATTCGGCGCGAGCGGCTCGTCCCTCGGCATCGGAGTGCCGGTGAAGCCCGCCGGACGTTCACGCACCGCAATCGCGGGCTTGAAGAGGAACGGTCGCGTTACGACGTCCTGCCGCAGCGGCGTCACGTCGTCCATGATCCAGAACCCGCGGCCATGCGTGGCGATGACGAGGTCTTTGTCGTGCACGTCGATGTCGCGCACCGACGTCACCGGCAGGTTCTTTTGCAGCGGCTGCCAGTGATCGCCGTCGTCGAAGGAGACGAAGATCCCGCGCTCCGTGCCCGCGTACAGCAGCCCTTTGCGCACCGCGTCCTCGCGCACGACGTTCACCGCGAAGTTCGTCGGAATGCCGCTCACGATGAGCTGCCACGACTTCCCGCCGTCGTGCGTGCGATAGATGTACGGGCGAAAGTCGTCGAGGCGATGGCGATCGACCGCGGCGTACGCGGTCTCCGCGTCAAAGTGCGACGCGTCGAGGATCCCGATCTTCGACCACGACGTGATCGCGGCCGGTGTGACGTTCTGCCAGTGCGCGCCTTCGTCCTTCGTGCGCCAGATCAAGCCGTCATCCGTGCCGACCCAGAGATCGCGATCGGCGACGCGCGACGGCGCGATCGTGTAGATGACGCCGCGGCGCGGGCCGGTTTGCTGATGTAGCGCCGCGGTCACGGGATCGAGATTCGGCGGCGTGCCCGGATCCTCGCGCGTGAGATCGGGACTGATGATCGTCCAGTGCTCTCCCCCATCGTCCGTGCGATACAGGCGCTGATTGGCGAAGTACAGGACGCGCGGATCGCGAATGGAGAAGACGAGCGGCAGCGTCCACGTGCGCCGGTCGTTGCTCGGATACGCGAGCGTCGGATCGACGGAGCGCGTCTGCTGCGTGCGCAGATCGAGCTTGTCGACGCGTCCGCCGAAGATCACGTCCGGGTCTTTCGGATCCGGCGCGATGCTGTCGCTCTCGCCGCCCGCCGTGGTCTCGCGGAAGTTCATGAGCGTGACGCCGTCGATCGTGTTCGTGCGGCTCGGGAGACTGGCGGCGCCGGAGTCCTGCTGCGCGCCGTACACGCGGTACGGAAAGCTGTTGTCGGTGGAGACGTGATAGAGCTGCGCGGTCGGCTGGTTGTACCAGGAGCTCCACGTCCTGCCGTTGTTGACCGTGACGACCGCGCCTTGATCGACGCCGAGGATCTTGCGGGCGGGTTGCTGGGGATCGATCCAGAGCGCGTGATAGTCGTCGCCGCCCGGCGCGCCCTTGATCGCGACGAACGTCGCGCCCGCATCGTCCGAGCGATAGAAGTTGATGTTCATCGAGTAGACGACGTCCGCGTTGTCCGGCTCGACCGCGATCTCGCCGAAGTACCAGCCGCGACTCCACACGCGCGCGTCTTTCGTCGTGCGCGTCCACGTCGCGCCCGCGTCGTCCGAGCGAAAGACGCCGCCTTCGGGCGCGTCGGCGACGATGTAGACGCGGCGCGGATTCGTCGTCGCGACGGCGACACCCATGCGTCCCGGCTTTTCCGGAAAACCGTTTCCGCGGATCTCCGTCCAGGTGTCTCCCCCATCGATCGACTTGAAGAGACCACTACCCGGCCCGTTCGACGGCGGATACACGCTCCACGGAGTGCGCCGCGTCTGCCACAGCGCGGCGTAGAGCACGTTCGGATTGCCCGGCTCGAAGGCGACGTCGACCGCGCCCGTGTCGCTGTCGCCGTTGCGGCTCAGGACGCGCTGCCACGTCTTGCCGCCGTCGCGCGAGCGGAAGAGTCCGCGCTCCGCGTTCGCGGCGTACGGATGTCCGAGGACGGCGACGTACACGAGGTCGGGATTTGTCGGATGAACGCGGATGCGCGCGATCTGCTGCGAGTCCTCGAGGCCGATGTGCGACCACGTCTTGCCGCCGTCGCTCGAGCGATACATGCCGTTGCCCTGCGCGATGTCGGAGCGCATGTCGGCCTCGCCGCTGCCGACGTAGAGCACGTTCGGATTCGAAGGCGCGACCGCGATCGCGCCGATGGTGCCGATCGGCTGATCGTCGAAGATGGGCTGCCACGTTCGGCCCGCGTCGCGCGTCTCCCACACGCCGCCGTTCACGCTGCCGAAGTAAAAGTGCTCGGGCTGCCCCGGAACGCCGGTGACGGCGCACACGCGCCCGCCGCGAAACGGTCCGATGAGCCGCCAGCGCAGCTCCTGATGGAGCGCGGGATCGACCGTCGCACCGCGCAGCGCACCGGCGAGGAGAAGGACGAAAGGCAGCAAGCGTTTCGACATAGCGCGGGATGATACTTCCCGCGACCGTCAGCGCACGATGCGCCCGCTGACGTACGACGCCGTGCGCACCCACTCGATCTGCGTGCCGGTTTCTTTCAGCGTCCACAGGTCAAAGTCGGCGAGTCGCCGATCGCCCGCGGGGTCGAGCGAGAGCGGACCGGTGAGTCCCCAGTAGCGCTGCACGTTGCGCACGAACGCGGCGCGCAGCAGCTCGCTGCGCGTGCGCGCCTCGACCGCGGAGAGCACCGCCGCCCACGCGGCGTCGTAGACGGACAGCGAGTACGCATCGGGCGCGAAGCCGACGCGCGCCGCGATCTCCGCGCTCAGCGGCTCCCAGCGATCGCGCGTCTGCTCGCTCAGCGCAACGTTCGGCGCCGTGAACTTCGTCGCCGCCGCGAAGCTCGCCACCGCGGAATTCGCGAGCAGCGCCTGGCTCTGCGTCAGTCCGTCGCCGCCGTACCAGTTGAGGAGGAGGTCGGCGTCGAGTCGCGCGCGATCGAGAATCGCGGCCCCTTCTTCGAACGCCGCGAGATAAACCGCCACCTTCTTCGACGGATTCGCGTTCTTCGCCGCGCGCACGGCGTTGCCGAGTGCCGCGACGGACGCGGTGAAGTCGGTGGTGGTCGGATCGTACGGAACGCCCGCCGCGACGATGCCTCCCGACGCGGTGAAGAACTGCACCACGCCGTCCTTCAGTCCCGTGTTCCCCGCGTCCGCGCGCCACATCGGCACCATGACGCCGATGCCGTCCGCGCGCATGAGCCCCGCCACCGCCGCCCCTTCGAGGCGATCGTTCGGCGCGAGG
>DATELS010000031.1:0-14046 GCA_035276365.1 Thermoanaerobaculia bacterium | reverse complement strand
CACGCGTCAACGAGCCGCTCCGCCTCATCCCAATACTCGGAGTCCTCGAGACCGAACAGCCGCGCCACAACACGAGCGACATTGCCATCAACGATCGGCGCACGAACGTTGAACGCGACGGAAGCAATCGCACCCGCGGTGTAGCGCCCGATCCCGGGAATCGTGACGAGCTCCTCGACCGTCGACGGAATCCTCCCACCGAATCGCTCGAGAACCGCGACCGCGCCGTCGCGCAACATCCGCGCACGCCGGTAGTACCCAAGCCCCGACCACGCCGCGGTCACGTCATGATCGGAAGCCGCGGCGAGATCGGCGAGCGTGGGAAATCGAGCGAGAAACCGCTCGAAGTACGGCAGCACCACCTCCATCCTCGTCTGCTGCAACATCACCTCGGACACCCACACGCGGTACGGGTCATACCCGTCACGCCAGGGGAGCGAACGTTGGTGCCGCGCGAACCACGATTCGATCTTCCGCGCGATCGCGAGCCGGTCCGCCGTTTGCAATCTCGACTATTGTATTCTCCGGCTTCGGCGAGGTTACGTCCCATGACCGAACAACTTCACGGATCCCAGGAACCCGAACAGGGCAAGTACGTCTACTGCATCATCAAGACGGAGACGCCGCGCGACTTCGGCGCCGTCGGCATCGGCGGCCGCGGAGACCGCGTCTACAGCGTCCATCACCGCGAGTTCGCCGCCGTCGTGTCGAACTGTCCGCTGATCGTCTTCGACCCGACGCGCGAGAACGCGCTCGCCCACGAGCACGTCAACGAGCTGGTGATGAAGGACTTCACGGTGCTGCCGATGAGCTTCGGCACCGTCTTCCGCACGGAGAACGACATCAAGGAGTTCCTCAAGGGCACGTACGAGGCGCTCAGCGACGTGCTGCAGAAGATGGAAGGGAAGATCGAGTTCGGCCTGAAGGTGAACTGGGACAAGGACCAGGTCATCCGCGAGATCGAGAGCGAGAACGAGGAGATCCGCCGGCTCAAGGACGAGATCCAGTCGAACACGTCGACGTCGACGTATTTCTCGCGCATGCAGCTCGGACGCGTGGTCGAGTCGGCGCTGCAGGCGAAGGCGGACGCGTACGTGACGGAGATCTATGAGGCGCTGCGCGACGCCGCGATCGCATCGCGTTCGAACAAGCCGATCGGCGACCGGATGATCATGAACGCGGCGTTCCTCGTCGAGCGCGACAAGACGAAGTCGTTCGACGATCAGATCTCGGAGATCGCGAAAAAGTACGAGAACAAGCTGTCGTTCCTCTACACGGGACCGTGGCCGCCGTACAACTTCGTGAACATCCGCCTGAAATTGGAGCGCGCGGAGCGGTAGTTCTCTCTCCGCAGATGGAGCTCCTCGAGCAGTTCCAGCGCGACGGCTACGTGATCATCGATCCGGAGATCCCGGACGAGACGATCGAGCAGGTCAACGCGTCGCTGAACGATCTCTTCGTGCCGACGTACGAGCCGTACTTTGCGGACGAGACGCGGGTGCAGGACGCGTGGTGGTTCAACAAGCACGTGCGCGAGATCGCGCTCGCGCCGCGCGTGATGGAGGTGCTGCGGCAACTCTACGGACGCGAGCCGGTGCCGTTCCAGACGCTGAACTTTCGCGTGGGCTCGCAGCAGCGCACGCACAGCGACATCATCCACTTCGACTCGATCCCGTACGGATTCATGTGCGGCGTGTGGATGGCGCTGGAGGATGTCGATCTGCGCAACGGGCCGCTGCATTACTACCCGGGCAGCCAGCAGCTTCCGCGCTTCGACATGCGCGACGTTGGCGTGACGTGCACGGAGGCGGACGGCTACTCGAAGTACCCGCATTACGAGAATTTCGTGGAGGAGCTCGTGCGCGCGGAGCGGCTGGAGCGCGTGGAGCTGAAGATGAAACGCGGCCAGGCGCTGATCTGGTCGGCGAATCTGTTTCACGGTGGAAGCCGCATCCTCGACACGCAGCGCACGCGCCTCTCGCAGGTGACGCACTATTACTTCGAAGGCTGCGTGTACTTCACGCCGCTGTTCTCGGACTTTGACGCGGGACGCATCTCGACGCGTCGCGTGCTCGACGTCCGCACGCGCGAGATCGCCCCGCACCACTACGCGGGCGTGGAGATTGCCAACCCGGGAGAGTGGCCGCCGCGCTTCGTGATCCCGGAGCCGGAGCGGCCGAAGTATCGGAAGGTTGCCAGGGATATGAAGGAAGCGGTGACGCGATTGCTGAATCGCTGAGTAAAATCAGGAAACTCGACATGGCTTTCCTCCTCGACGACATCCTTCTCCTCCCCATCACGGGGCCGATCGCCGGCTTCCGGTGGGTGATGAACACCATCCAGAAGATGGCGGATGAGGAGTTGATGAACGATCAGCCGTGGAAGGAGCGGTTGATCGAGCTGCAGATGCGGCTCGAGCTCGGGGAGATCTCCGAAGAGGACTACACGCGCGAGGAGGCGATCGTGTTTCAGGCGCTGCGCGACATCCGCGCGCGTCGCGAGGCGATCGCGAAACAGATGGCGGCCGAGCGCGACGAGGACGAGGGCGGGATCGGCCTCTACACGGGCTACGGAGAGCGCTAAACGAACGCGTTCACCGAGGCCGTCGACGAGCTCTCTTCGCGCCGGATGATTCTCTTCGGCGGCAAAGGCGGCGTCGGCAAGACGACGCTCTCCGCGGCCGCGGCGCTGCACCTTTCGCAGTCGCGCAAGACGATCCTCTTCACCACGGACCCCGCCTCGAACCTCTCCGACCTCGGCCTCACCATCGCGATCGAGTCGCTCGATGCCTCCTCCCTCTACTCCCGCTTCCTCGGCGCGCACCTCGATGCGTTTCTCGAGATCGGCGATCGCGGCACGTATCTCGACCGCGAGGAGCTGCGCCGCCTCTTCGAGCTGTCGCTGCCGGGCGTCGACGAGCTGATGGCGTGGATGCGCATCGGCGAGCTCGCGGAGTCGGAGGAGTACGAGACGGTGATCGTCGACACGGCGCCGACCGGCCACACGCTGCGCATGCTGTCCTCGGGCGATCACTTCCGCCAGCTCGCGTCCGCACTCGACGCGATGGAGGAGAAGCACCGGACGCTGGTCCGACAGTTCACGCGACGCGACGTGCGCGACGCGATGGATGCGTTCATCGAGGACTTTGATGCGCGCGCGTCGCGTCGCCGCGCGTTGCTCATGGATTCGCAACGCAGCGCTTTCATCCCGATCACACTCGGCGAGTCTCTGGTGATCGAGCAGACGAAGCGACTCATGCGCGAGGTTGGGATTGATGTGCCGTTTGTCGTGTTGAATCGGGCGCGCGGGGGCGAACGGCTCGACTTTGCGCGCGTCGTGAGGGCGCCGCGTGCTTGTGTGCCGCTCGATAGTGAAGAGAGGTTGCGGCGGTGGTTGCGGGGCGGCGACGAGGACGTCGCCGCGCCAGCCGGCGGGGACGCCGGCGGTCCGCATCGTGCGACGATCGACGTTCGTGCACCGCTCCTCTTCCTCGCCGGGAAGGGGGGCGTGGGGAAGACGTCGTGCGCGACGTCGATCGCGCTGCAGCTCGCGCGGCGCAATCGCAGTCATCGCTATGTGCTCCTCTCCGTCGACCCCGCGCACTCGCTGCGTGACGTGTTCGCGACGCAGGAGCCGCCGTCGAACCTCAGCGTCGAGACGATCGACACGAAGGCGAAGTGGCGCGCGTTCCGCGACACGATCGGGCGCGAGGTCGAGGCGGCGGTCGACGCACTCACGCCGCGCGGCGTGACGATCGAGCACGACGTCGAGGCGATGCGGCAACTGATCGAGATCGCGCCGCCCGGGGCGGACGAGCTGTTCGCGATCACGCGCCTCGCGGACCTGATCGCGGGCGAGGCGAACGTGATCGTCGACACCGCGCCCACCGGACACTTTCTCCGCCTCCTCGATCTCCCGCGCGAGGCCGGCGAGTGGGTGCGCGAGTTCATGCGCCTCCTCCTCCGCTACAAAGACCTCGTTCCGCCCGCGTCTTTGGGCGAGGAACTCGTGCGTGCATCGCGCGCGCTGAAGGAGCTCGACGAGACGCTGCGCTCCGAGCGCACGGCGGTGGTGGTGGTCACGCGTCCCGAGCGCATCGTCGTCGCGGAGACGAAGCGATTGATGGACGAGTTGCGCCGGCGCGAAATCGC
This sequence comes from Thermoanaerobaculia bacterium, assembly GCA_035276365.1. Lineage (GTDB taxonomy): Bacteria > Acidobacteriota > Thermoanaerobaculia > Gp7-AA8 > Gp7-AA8 > QHVT01. The sequence continues at coordinate 9,895 of DATELS010000031.1, read as the reverse complement.
GATCGGCGGCGTGATCGCGAATTACGTGACGCCGAAGAATGACGATGCATGGGACCAATCGATGAGAAATTACGAGCTCGCGAATCTCGCCGACCTCGGCGACGCCGTGCTCATCGAGCGCCGCGCCACGCCGCCCGTCTTGCTCGACGACCTCGAACAGCTCGTGTCGCTAGACCGGCAGTGACTGCTCGAGCGCGCGGTCGAAGTCGTTGTCGCGCACGCGGCGCGGCAGATGCGCGCGCAGCTTGCGATACATGTCGACGACGCGACGCATCGTCTGCGGCTCGAGCTCGGGCAGCGTGTCGCTCGCCTCGATCGTGACGAGCTCGCGACGCAAGTCGGCGACGAGCGCGGAGATCGGCGGGTACTGCACCGCGAGCCGTCCGTACGACGCGTCGAGCAACGCGTCGATGCGATCGACGATCACGGTCAGCTCGCGCGCGTACACCGCTTTGTCGAGCGGACGCGATTTCAAGCCGCGTTGCGCGTCGTACGCGCGATTGCGGTTGATGAGATAGCGCCGGCAGAGCTCGAGGAGGCGCATTGCGCCGTGGCGATGCTCGCGCGTCATCGTGTAGCGCGTGGTGATGTACGCGAGCAGCGCGGAGCCGCCGAGGTAGAAGACGGCGAGGGCGAGGGTCTGGACCATCAGGCCTCCGTGAGCACCGGCGTGAAGATCGCGCGCAAGAGCGCCGCGTTCGTTTCGACGTGCGGCGGCTGCAGCATCTCGCGATGCGCGCCGCTGCCTTCGATGCGCTGGAACGCGCCGGTGGTGAGCGCGCGCCAGCCGTCGAGCGTGGCGACGCCGGGAATCTCGCGCGAGTCGTGCGCGGTGATGAGGTGCAGGTCCGCGGCGATCGTGCCGCTCTCGACGAGCTCGCCGATGTACGCGCGATAGCGGCGCATGCGCGCGAGCGTCTTCTCGCGCAGCACGCGGCTCGTCACCGACTCCAGCAGCTCGGCGGCGATCTCGCGGATGTCGGCGTCGTTGAACTGCACGGTGCGCAGGTAGCGCGCGGAGTCGAGGATGACGACGTTCGCGACGTCGTGTCCGCGCGACTCCAGCTCCTGCGCGACGCGGAACGCGAGCTTGCCGCCCGACGAGTAGCCGAAGAGCGTGTATGGCGCGGGCGCGGTCTCGACGATCCGGCGCACGTACTCATCGAGGCGCTGGTCGTCGTCGATGAAGCCGAAGCCGTAGAACGGCACGGGCAGCAGCTCGGCGAGGCGCAGGTACGCGAGGCAGTAGCCGGAGCCGGGAGGAAACGCAAAGACCGCGGGCGCGCCGTCGACGCGGTTCATCTTCACGAGCACGTCGTCGACGAGGCGGAGGTCGAATCGGCGCGCGTCATCGATGTAGCTGGCGAGCTCGCGCACGGTCGGCGCGCGGAAGACGACGGTCAGCGGCACGTGCACATTCATGTCGTTCTGAATGAGCGAGACGAGACGCGCGACTTTGAGACTGTGGCCGCCGGCGTCGAAGAAGTCGGTGGTGACGCCGATGCCTCGCTGGCCGAGCACGCGTTCCCACAACTCGGTCAGCGCCACCTCGGTCGTCGTTGCGGGTGCGACGGCGTCGGAGTCGTTCGCGCGGAGCACGGGCACGCGCAGCGCCTTGCGATCGACTTTGCCGTTCGCGTTGAGCGGGAACTTGTCCATCTTCACGATCTCGCCCGGCACCATGGCTTCGGGAAGGAGCGCGCGGACGGTGGCGCGCAGCGGATCGACGTCGAAGTCGCCGCGCACGAATGCGACGAGCGTCGTCTCGCCGTTGCGCTCCGTCGCCAGCACCGCGGCGTCGAGCACGCCGGCGTGACGGCGCAGCGCGGTCTCGATCTCCTCGAGCTCGATGCGGAAGCCGCGCAGTTTCACCTGCGTGTCGGTGCGGCCCAGGAACTCGATGGCTCCGGAGGCGCCCAAGCGCACGAGATCGCCGGTGCGGTAGAGGCGCTCGCCGTTCCACTCGATGAACTTCGCGCGCGTGAGCGCATCGTCGTGGAGATACCCGCGCGAGAGGCCGTCGCCGCCGAGACAAAGCTCGCCGGGGATTCCGGGCGGAACGGGACGCAGCTCGTCGTCGAGGATGCGCGCTGTGGTGTTGGCGATCGGGCGGCCGATGGGGATGTCGCCGTCGTACGTGTGCGTGATGTCGTGGAACGTGGAGAAGGTGGTGTTCTCGGTCGGACCTTAGACGTTGACGAGGCGCAGCGACGGCAGCGCCTGACGCGCGCGATTGATCGTCGCGGGCGAGAGCTTCTCGCCGCCGACGAGCAAGGTGTCGAGTCCTTCGAGCGCATGCACGTCGTCGTCGACGATCTGGTTGAAGAGCATGGTGGTGAGGAAGAGTTTCGTCACGCGTTGCTCGCGAATGACGTTCGCGAGGTCGCTGGCGAGGAGGTACGACTTGCCCGCGGGCAGCACGACGCAGCCGCCGTTCAGGAGCGGTCCCCAGATTTCGAAGGTGGAGGCGTCGAAGGCGAGGGAGCCGGCTTGGAGGATGCGGTCTCGCGCGGTGAGCTCGATGTAGTTCGTGTTGCGGACGAGGCGGATGATGGAGCGGTGCTCGATCATCGTGCCTTTGGGGTGGCCGGACGTGCCGCTCGTGTAGATGAGGTACGCGAGCGCGGCGGGCGGGAGCGAGGACGCTCCCGCATCAGCCGGCGGGGACGCCGGCGCTCCGCTGAGTGCGCGTGCGTCGAACTGTTCGCGTTTGCGGCGTGTTGCCGGTTTCTGCGCCGCGCGTTTGTCGATGCGCACGATCGCGTCGAAGCCGAATTGCGAGAGCTCGCTCTCGGCGCTGCCGAGCATCGTCGAGTACTCGATGCCGGCGATCGGGAGCTCGTGGCGCAGGTCTTCGAGAAATCCGCGCGAGACGAACAGTTCCTCCGCGCGATCGAGCTTTGCGTGTTTGGCCTCCTCCGGATGCGCACGTTTGAACTCCGCCAGCGACGCGATGAACGCGCGCTTGAGGTCCTGATCCCAGACGTTGCCGAGGAAGAGGAGGCCGCGGTCGTTGAGGAGGGAGACGGCTTTGCGCAGCACGTCGCGCAGATAGTTGTGACCCGTGAAGCACTCGATGACGCTGTTGAGGATGATGACGTCGAAGCCGCGCTCGTCGAGGCGATCGATCTCGTGCGCGGCGAGCGTCGCCAGTCGAATGCTCTCGATCCCGCGCCGCGCCGCCTCGGCCTCCGACCAGCGCACGATGCCGGGCGAGAGGTCGGTGCCGTAGTAGCGCGCGACGAGCGGCGCGAGGCGGAACATGCTGATGCCGGACGCGCATCCGATCTCGAGCACGCGCGACTCGCGCGTGACGAGCGGCGCGAGCTTGGCGAGGATGTTGTCGCCGTACTCGTCCATCACTTCGCGCGAGAGCCACTCGCCGGTGTAGCTGCTCTTCCAGCCGCCGCCGGAGATGTCGTCGAACGCCTCGTTCGCGATGTAGTCCCACACCTCCGGCGCCATCAGTCCGCCGCTCTCCTCGACCTCGGCATGCACGTCGTGGCTGTCGATGCAGAGGAAGGCCTCGAACGCCGCGCAGTCCCACTGCAGCTTGTTGAGCATGCCGACGTAGCGCTTCTCCGAGATGACGACGCGCGTCGCGGCGTCGTCGAGGACGTAGCGGATGCGCTCGTACGGCATCTCGCCCGCGAGCGGCAGGTACGCCGCGCCGGCCTTCAGGATGCCGAGGAGCGCGGGGACGAGGTGGACGGAACGATCGAGGAGGACGGAAACGAGCTCTTCACGCTGCACGCCGCGCTCGCGCAGAAACTCGGCGATGCGATCGGACTCTGCGTCGAGCTGCGCGTAGGTGAGCGTCTCGCGCTCGAACGCGACGGCGATCGCGTCCGGCGTCTTTCGCGCGACTTCCGCGAAGAGCGCATGCACGGTGGCGTCGCGCGGATACTCGGTGCGCACGTCGGTGGATTCGATCGCAACGGCTTCGAACAGCGGGAGGCCGAGGGCGGCGCGTTCGATGGCGTCGAGGATGCGGCGGATGGTGGATGCGCGAAAGAGGCCTGTGTCGTACTCGAGCTCGAGCAGCAAACCGCCGCCGACCTGCGACACGAACAAACACACATCGAACTTCGAGGTGCGGAAGGCGATGGGGAAGTCGCGGAACGCGTCGTCGTGCGTCGTGGCGTTGACGTCGGCGAAGTTCTGGAACGCGTAGACGACGTTGAGCAGCGGCTGGCGATTGGCGACGCGTCCCGGATTGAGCGCGCGGACGAGGAGATCGAACGGATAGTCCTGATGATCGAACGCGTCGTACACGCGCGCGGCGATGGCGTCGAGATCGTCACCGCCGCGCACGCGAATCGGGAGGATGTTGACGAAGAAGCCGATCAGCGGCTCGAGCTCGGGATGGCTGCGGTTGGCGACGCTGACGCCGATGCAGAAGTCGTCCTGCCGCGAGATCGCTTGCAACACGCGCGCGAAGCATGCGAGCGTGGCGTTGGAGAGCGTCGTGCCGTGTTGCATCGCGAGCGCGCGCAGTGCGCGCACGGCGTCGTCGGAGAGGCGCAGGCGTTCGATGTCGCCGCGGAAGTCGCGTTCTGCTTCCGCCGGCGTGAAGTCGGTAGGCAGGCGCAATGCTTCGGGCGCGCCGCGCAGCGTCTCGCGCCAGAACTCTTCATCGCGCGAAAAGTCGGCGGCGTTCTGCCACTCCGCGAAGTCTTTGTACTGGATGCGCAGCGGCGACTGCGATTCGCCGGCGAGCTCGCGGTGGAGGATGTTCATCGTCCAGCCGTCGCCGACGATGTGATGCATCGCCAGCAGCACGATCAATGACTCCTCCGCGAGCCGCAGCACGTGCACGCGCAGGAGCGGTGGTTGCGCGAGATCGAACGGTGTCACGGCCTCGCGCTCCGCGAAGGCGAGCGCGGCGGACTCGGGATCGCGCTCGTCGCGCAGATCGACTTCGCGAAGGTGCAGCGTTGCGTCGGCGTGGATGACTTGTCGCGGCTCGCCGCCGATGACTTCGAACCCGGTGCGCAGCGCCTCGTGTCGCGCGACGACGCGCGCGAAGGACGCGCGCAACGCGTCGACGTCGAGATCGCCTTCGTACCGCCACGCGCGGGGCATGTTGTACGCGGCGTCGCCTTTCATCCGGTGCAGGAGCCACAGCCGCTGCTGTGCGTGCGAGAGCGCGTAGTGCTCGCGCGGCGGCGCGGGCGGGATGCTCGCGTACGGCGACGGCGTCGCGGCGCGCACGGCGTCGGCGAGCGCGGCGATCGTCGGACGCGTGAGAAATTCGCTAAGGCGCACGCGCGCGTTGAGTCGCGCCATCACCTGCATGGCTTTCAGACTGTGGCCGCCGATCTCGAAGAAGGAGTCGTGAATGCCAATGTGCTCTGCACCGAGAACGTCGCGCCAAAGGGCGAGAATGCGCGCCTCGAGCGCGTCGCGCGGCGGATCGTCGCTCGACGCGCGATCGGGCTCGGGCAAACGCGCCTTGTCGATCTTGCCGTTCACGGTGAGCGGCATCGCGTCGACTTCGATGAACTGCGACGGGATCATCCATGGCGGCAACTCGGCGCGCAGCGCATCGACGTCGGGTGCGCCTTCCGTCCATGCGATGAGGCGTTCGTCGCGCAGCAGCACGACCGCGCGTCGCACGCTTTGTTCGAGTCGCGCCTCGATCTCGCCGAGCTCGACGCGATGGCCGCGCACTTTCACCTGATCGTCGCGGCGGCCAAGGTATTCGATCTCGCCGTCCGCGAGGCGGCGTCCGAGGTCGCCGCTGCGGTAGACGCCGCCGAAGCCGCGCGCGACACCGCCGCCTTCGATCACGATCTCGCCCGGGATGCCGATCGGCATCGCGCGGCCGCGGCGATCGAGGATGCGGATCGTCGTGCCGTCGATGGGGCGTCCGATCGTGATGCGGTCGCGCACCTCTTTCTCCATGCAGCCCACCGTCGTTTCGGTCGGGCCGTACTCGTTGACGATGCGCATCGCGGGGTTGAGCGACTTGAGGATCGCGACGTGGCGCTCGGTCAGCGCCTCGCCGCCGAGGATGGCCAGGCGGATGGGAGTCGAGGTGAGGCCGAGGTCTTCGAGGAGCGTGACGTGCGAGGGCGTGAGCTTCACGCAGTCGACGTTGGCGCGCCCGCTGAAGATTTCGTCGAGGACTTCGCGCGTGTCGAGCTCGGGCGCGAAGACGCGCGGCATGCGGCCGTGCAGCAGCGGCAGGAAGAGGCTCGTGACGGTGAGGTCGAAGGAGAGCGACGTGAAGAGCGGATAGTCGCCGTCGCCGTAGTACGACGCGGCCCAGCCGAGGTAGTGAAGCAGGTTGTCGCGGGTGATGGCGACGGGCTTGGGCGTGCCGGTGGAGCCGGAGGTGTGGAGGACGTACGCGAGGTGCGTGTTGCGATGGCCGCCGTCCACGGGCCGACGGCCGAGGCGGCCGTCGCTACACAGAACCACGTCGCACTGCTTCGACAGCAGCTCGATGCGCGACTGCGGGTACTCGGGATCGATGGGCACGTACGCGGCGCCGGCTTTGAGGATGCCGAGGATGGTGGCGATGGCTTCTTCGCCGCGCGGGAGGAGGACGCCGACGAGCGTGCCGGGCTCGAGTCGCGTGGCGATGGTGTCGGCGCGTGCGTGCAGTACCGGCAGTCTGTCGCGTTGCGACTCGAGCCATTCGACGACGTTTGTGTACTTGCGCGGCTTCGCGGGCCGCGACTCCGATGCGGCGATGGCGAGTTGTTCGCCGGTCGACAGGATGGGGATGTCGCGCACGCGCATCGACGGGCGCGCGATGACGGCGCGCAGCGTGGTCTCGACGTGTGAGGCGATGCGTTGCACGTGGTCGTCGGCATAGCGCACGGTGTCGTAGAGGAAGCGCACCTGCAGCGTGCGGCCGGGGACGACGACGAGGCTGAAGGCGTAATGCGTGCGGTCGTGCACTTCCGTCGCGCGGATGGACAACTCGTCGTCGCCGCCTTCGGCGTCGGGATAGTTGTCGAAGACGAGGACGTGATCGAAGAGGTCGCGGCCGAGGTCGGAGAGAGGGACGTGATGGAAGGGAGCGCTTTGGGCGGCGTCGAGCTGCATGCGCCGCAGCAGCGAGTCGAAGGGCTCGTCTTCGTCGAGCGTGACGCGCACGGGGATGGCGTTGATGAAGAGGCCGACGATCGTCTCGGCGTCTTCGAGATCGTCGGGGCGGCCGGAGACGATCGCGCCGAACGCGACGTCGTCGGTGTCGTTGTAGCGCGCGAGCACGATGGCCCATGCGGCTTGCACGAGCGTGTTGAGCGTGACGCGCGCGGACATGGCGAGATCGCGCAACGCGCGTGTCGCGTCTTCGTCGAGTTGCAGGATGTGCTCGCGCGCCTCACTGTTTTTACTTGCGAGCGCAGGTACGCGCGTGATCGTTTCGAAACCCTCCAGCCGCTGCGTCCAGTATTCGCGCGCGGCGTTTTGATCCTGCTGCGACAGCCAGTCGATGTAGTCGCGATACGGGCGTGCGGGCGGGAGCGACGGCGTTTCTCCCGCGACGAACGCGGCGTACGCGGTGAAGAGCTCGCGCTGGAGGATGCCGAGGCACCAGCCGTCGAGGAGGAGGTGGTGGTAGGTCCAGATGAGTTGGTGCTTGCGGTCGCTGACGCGCGTGAGATGGAAGCGCATCAGCGTGTCGCGCTGCAGATCGAAGACGCGACTCGGATCGCCTGCATCGATCGTGATCTCCGGGCCGCGATCGTCATGCACGGTTTGCGCGTCGTGCGTGAACGACGTGCGCAGGATCGGGTGGCGGCGGAAGAGCAGCTCCCATGCGCGGCGGAAGGCGTCGATGTCGAACGCGCCTTCGATCTCGTAGCGCATTTCGACGACGTACGCGGTTGGGTCGGCGAGCGCGTGATAGAGCAGGCCCTGCTGCATGGGCGAGAGCGGATAGGTGTTCATTTCGCGCTCCGGAGCGGCGCGCAGAGCGCGGCGTACAGTTCCTGTTCGAGATCGCGCGCGAAGCGCTCGATGGTGCGGCGCTCGTAGCGCAGCACGCCGTACGTGATGGCGACGCGGAGCGCGCCTTGGGTCACTCCGGCAAGAACATCGACGTCCGATTGCCGTTCGAGGTCCGGGCTGATGGCTTGGATGGGCACGCGTGGCAGAAGCGTGAAGAGGCCGGGCGCCGGCTCGGCGAGGTCGCCGAGGTAGTTGAAGTGGAGGCGGGGGAGCGGGACGACGAATGGCTGGATCGTCGTGAACCAGCCCACGGTGCGGCTCACGTCGAGCGGCAGCGCGTCGCGGCCGTGGCCTTCGATGGCGATGCGCGAGGCGTCGCACCCGTGCCAGCGGCGCAGCGCGCTCGTGAGTGCGGTGAGGAGGACGTCGCGCAGCTCGCTCACGTTGTGCGCGTCGAGCGCGTGCAGCGCAAAGTCGATCGTGCGCGCGTCGCCGTAGCGATTCGGGGCGTCGGGATGATCGATGGGGACTTCGGTGCCCCTGACTTCGAGACTCTGTTGCTCTTCCAATTGCCGCGTCCACTCCGCGAACGGCGTCGTGCGCGGCGGAAGCGGCTCGCCGCGATACGCGCGTTCCAGGTCTTCGATGAGGATGCGCCAGGAGACGGCGTCGACGATGAGGTGGTGCGCGACGAGGAGCAGCTCGTCGCCGTCGAGCGAGGCTTGGAAGAGCGGGCCGCGTTTCAGGTCGAAGCTCGCGGGATCGATGGCGTCGACGAATGCGACTTGCGACGTCGGCTCGCCGACGCGCTGCGTCTCGCCGTCGAACGTCGCGCGCAGGAGATCGTGATGCGTCCACAGCTCCTGCAACGCGTCGCGTAGACGATCGCGATCGAGCGGCTCGTTGGCGCGCAGCAGCACGGGCATGTGGAAGTGATGCAGTGGCCCGCGGAACTCGCGCAGAAACCAGCGCTGTATCGGCGAGAGCGGCACGATGCCGGTGAACGCGCCGCGCGTTTTGCCGGTGCGCTGCGTTTGCAGCAGCGGCGCGAGTCGCGCGATCGTCTGATGTACGAAGAGGTCGCGCACTTCCATCCGCTTGCCGGCCTGGCGCAGGCGGCTGTTGATCTGGATCGCTTTAATGGAGTCGCCGCCGAGTTGGAAGTAGTTGTCGTCGACTCCGGCGGCGCGGCCGAGGACTTCGGACCAGACGCGGACGAGGAGTTGTTCGTTTTCGCTTTGCGGCGCGCGCGTGTCAGCGTCGCGCGTCGTGGTGATCGCGGCGAGCGCCGCGCGATCGATCTTGCCGGCGGTGGTGAGCGGCATCGCGTCGACGTGCGTGATCTCCGCGGGGACCATGAAGAACGGCAGCGCTTCTTCGAGCGCGTTGCGGAGGTCTGCTGCCGACACCTCACCGGTGTAGTACGCGGCGAGCTCGCGCGACGCGCCTTGCTCGCGCACGAGCACGACCGCCTGCGCGACGCCGTCGCGTGCGAGGAGGTGCTGCTCGATCTCGCCCGGCTCGACGCGGAAGCCGCGGATCTTGATCTGGCGATCGATGCGGCCGAGGAATTGGATGGAGCCGTCGGGGAGGAGGCGGCCGAGGTCGCCGGTGCGATAGAGGCCGCGGACGAATTTCTTCGCGGTCAGCTCCGCGTCGTTCAAGTAGCCGCGCGCGACGCCGTCGCCGCCCACGCAGATCTCGCCCGGCGCGCCGTCGGCGACGCGCTGCAGGTTGTGATCGAGGATGAGCGCGGTCGAGCGCGCGATCGCTTTGCCGATCGGCACGTCGTCGCCGCACGGCTCATCGACGACGTGATACGTGCTGAAGGTCGTGTTCTCGGTCGGGCCGTACACGTGCAGCAGCTCGAGCTCGGGACACGCTTCGCGCACGCGATCGAAGTGGCGCGGCGACGACTTTTCGCCGCCGGTGAGCAAGACGCGCAGCGTGCCGAAGAGCGACGGATCGAAGTCGGCGAACTGGTTGA
>DATELS010000030.1:0-3731 GCA_035276365.1 Thermoanaerobaculia bacterium | reverse complement strand
CGGCCGGGCGTCGCGAAGAGCGCGAGCTCGCGCAGGCGGCGCTCGATCGCGAGCACGAGCTCGCGCACGAGCGTGCGGCGCACGCCGGTCCAGTCGTTGACTTTGTCGACGAGCGCGCGGCGATGCTCGGCGAGTAGGTCCGCGGCACTCTGCTCGCCGGACGCGCTGAAGATCTGCGTGAGATCGGCGTCGAGCGCGAGGTCGGCGATCATCGGCTTCTCGTCGACGTGAATCTCGCGGTAGAACTCTTCGACCGTTTGCGTCATCTCGTCGACGGTGATGTCGGTGCGGCCGCGCGGTTTCGGCGGCGTGCGCTCGCCGAGCTCGCGCGCGATGCGGTCGACGTACTGCAGCTTGCGCATGGCCGGCCAGCCCGCGTAGCGCCTTTGCCAATGCGAGTGCGGATCGAGCCAGACCGCGAACGTCTCGGCGAAGTCTTCGTCGGGATGCTTTTGCGCGTACCAGCCCGGGATGTAGCGCACGTAGTCGCGCGAGAAGGGGACGAACGGGAAGTCGTCGCGATACGCGCGGCTGACGGGACCGAAGAGCGCGCGGAACTCGTCGGTGCGATGCAGCGACCACGCGTGACGGAACGCGTGTCCGGCCTCGTGGCGCAGGTACATCATGATCTCGCGCTCGCTCTCGACGTCGTTCACCGCATCCTCGAGATTCGCCACGCGCGGATCGCCGAGGTAGAAGGGGATGCCGATGACGGGCTCGCCGGACGGTGAGCCCCATTCGTCGGAGAGGTAGCAGAGCGGTTTGAAGCCGCGCAGCCCTTTCGCCTCGAGCTCGGCGTACAGATGGCGCACGAGCTCCGCGACGGGCGAGCTCTCGAGCGACAGCCCGAGCTCCCGGATCGGCACCGGCAGCAACTGCCTCGCCTCGGGCGGCGCGTGTTCGAACTGCACCATCGTCGCGAGACAGGCTGAGCAACATTCGTTCCGAACGATGAACGATGATCGATGAACGATGAACGATGAACGGCATTGACCTCGTCATCGTTCATCGTTCATCGTTCATCGTTATGAAGTACTGGCTCATGAAATCCGAACCGTCCGCTTACTCGATCGACGATCTCGAGCGCGACGGGACGACGAACTGGAACGGCATTCGAAACTATCAGGCGCGCAACTACATGCGTGATGAGATGCGCGTCGGCGATCGCGTGCTCTTCTACGCGTCGAACGCGGATCCCTCGGGCGTGACCGGCGTGGCAGAGGTCGTGCGAGAGGGCTATCCGGAGCGAGACGATCCGACGTGGTCGATGGTCGACATCCGCTTCGTCGAGAAGTTCGCGAACATCGTTTCGCTCGACACGCTGAAGAAAACGAAAGGCCTCGAATCGATGGTCGTGACGCAGAAGGGCTCGCGTCTGTCCGTGCAGCCGGTGAAGAAGGCGGAGTTCGACATCGTGGTGAAGCTCGGACGGAAGAAGTGAGGCTGGAGCTGCATCGAGGCGACATCACGAGACTCGAGGTCGACGCCATCGTCAACGCCGCGAACTCTTCGCTCCTCGGCGGCGGCGGCGTGGACGGCGCGATCCATCGCGCGGCCGGACCGGAATTGCTCGCGGAGTGCAGGACGCTCGGCGGCTGCCCGACCGGCGAGGCGCGCATCACGCGCGGCTATCGACTCCCCGCGCGTCACGTGATTCACACCGTTGGTCCAGTGTGGCACGGCGGCAATGACGGCGAGCCGGAGCTGCTCGCGTCGTGCTATCGCAACAGCCTGCAGCTCGCCGTCGATCACGACGTGAAGTCGATCGCATTTCCCGCGATCAGTTGCGGTGTCTACGGCTATCCCGCCGATCAGGCGGCGCGTATCGCGGTCGCGGAGACGCGGCGCTTCGTCGAAACGCACCCATCGATCGAGCGCGTGATCTTCACCTGCTTCGGCGACGCGATCTGCGCCGCGTACGAGGAGGCGTTGTCATGATCCGGCCGAGCTGTCCCGCGCTCGTCGTGCATGACGACGACGCCTTTCGCAAGTCGCTCATCGCCACGCTCGATCAGCATCACTTCACCGTCACCTTCACGACGGACGGCGACGGCGCGATCGAGCTGCTCGCGCAGCGCAAGTTTCTCGTGGTCATCGTCGCGCTGAATCTGCAGACGGGGAAGGGCGCGCGCACGCTCGAGCATCTCCGCGAGCAAAACGGCCGCGACTTCGCCGTCATCCTCCTCGGCGATCCCGATCCGCGCCTGCGCACCTACGCGCCGTGGGCGAACGAGACGCTGCTCAAGCCGGTCGATCCCGCGTACGTCGCGAAACGCGCGCGCGCCTATTGCTCCGTGTAGCGCGACCGCTTCACCACCTCTTCCTCGGTCAATCCGAAGATCGGCGGCGTGGGGATGTCGAGCATCGAGCAGTAGAGGTAGAGCTGCCCGCGGTGATGCGACTCGTGCTCGATCATCGCGCGCATCCACTTGCCGACGCGCAGCTCCGCGCCGCCCGGTGTCATGCAGTTCGCCTCGAGATCGGCGTTCGCGAAGATCTCCATCGACTCCGCGTGCATGCGCTTCATATAGTCGACGATCGCGTCGTAGCCGTCCGCGAGATCGCGTCCGTGACCGGGATAGCGGCTCGGACGCAGCGCCGCGTTTTCCGCGAACATCCAACGCTCGATGGACGCGAGGTGGCGCATGACGTCGCCGAACGTGAACTTGCCTTCCTTGTACGTCCAATCGATGCGTTCGGGAGGCACGCATGCGACGAGGCGCATCGTGCGCTGCCGAATGCGATCGAAGTAGGACGCGAGCTCGTTCATGCCTTCAAGAGCCGCCGCGCCTTCCGGGCCGCGGCGATGATCAGGCCGAGGATACCGAAGATTGGGACGAGATAGATGACGAACCAGATCGCGGCGTTGGCGAAGCCCTGCATCACACTGACGAGCGCGCGGCTCGCGTTCTTCATCACCACCACCGGCTGCCAGCCCGGTTGCACGACCGGCTGCGCGATCGCGTCGGGCACGATGTCGAGCGCGATCGACGACATCGCCGAGACCTGCGAGAGATAGCGCATTCGCCCTTTCGTCTGCTCGATCTCGCCGCGGATGTTCATGAGCTGCTGATGCACTTCGAGCACTTCGCTCGCTTTCTTCGACGTCGTGCGCGCGACTTTCAACAGCTCGAGCAGCTCCGCCTCGGTCGCCTCGAGGTTTCGTACGCGCGACTCGAGATCGACGTACTCCTCGGACACATCGTTGCTGGCGATGGTCTCGTTGTCGACGCGCTTCGCCGTTGCGCGAATCGCGGCGAGCGTTTCGGTGAGCTTTGCGCTCGGCACGCGCAGCGTGAGACGCGCGCGCAGCAGCTCGCCCTCGCGCCAGATCTGCGAGTCGGCGACGAAGCCGCCGATCGCCTCTGCCGAACGCGTGACCGCGTCGACGGTCTTCGACGTGTCGGCGACGATGATGCGGACGTTCGCGGTGCGCACGATCATGCGCTGCGGCGCCGCGGCGACAGCCTCTTTCCGCACAGGTGCGGCGACGGCGCTCTCGCTCGCCACATCGGTGGCAACGCGCTCTTCCTTCTTGCAGGAGAAGAGCACAATCAGAATCAAAACGGTGATGAGCTTTCTCACGTCATTCCTCCACACGCACGTTGGACGCGTGAGGAGCTGCAGAGAAAACTAGCGAACGGCGCGACGCTTCTGCGGAACCTTCGGCAGCACGACATGCGTCGTCTGCCCGCCGGCCTTCTGAATCGTGAACGTGCCGACGCGCGGGA
>DATELS010000029.1:0-3079 GCA_035276365.1 Thermoanaerobaculia bacterium | reverse complement strand
TCGCTGCTCTTCGGCATCCTCATCGCGGTCGGCCGCTTGTCGTCCGACTCCGAGATCGTCGCCATGCGCGCGCTCGGCATCTCCACGCGCTCCATCTATCGCCCGGTCTTCTTCTTCAGCGCCGCGATCTTTCTGCTGAACCTCTACCTCATCAACTTCGTGATGCCGCGCGGCAACCAGCTCTTCGTCGCGTTGCGCGCGGAGCTCACGACGTCGACGGCCGAGAAAGCCGTCAAGCCGCGCGTTTTCTACGACCAATACGACGACCTGATGATCTACGTGAACGACGTCGATCCCGCGACCGGCCGCTGGAAAGGCGTCTTCGTCGCGGACAGCCGCAGCGACAAGAAGGATCCCGTGCAGGCCTCGGAGATGGCGCAGCACGTCGCGCCGCCGCAGGACGAAGACAAGGAACAGGTCGGCGCGCTCACGCAGCACGGGTCCGGCCAGCGCATCATCATCGCGGAAAACGGCAGTCTTTCCGTCATGCGCCCCTCGAAGGAAATCTGGATGGACCTCGGCAAAGCCGAGACGCACATCTGGAATCCCAACAAGCCGGACCAGTACGACCACACGCGCAACGAGCGGCAGCGCATCAAGCTGCCGGGCGTCGGCGGTGATCTCGACACGAGCCGACTCGCGCGCTCGTATCGAGAGATGACGCTCCGCGAGCTGATCGATCAGGAGCGCGCGCTACGCCGCAGCAGGACCGAAGACGATCGCATGGCCAGGAATCTGGCGCAGGTCGAGATTCATAAGAAGTTCGCCATCCCGTTTGCCTGCATCGCGTTCGGCGTCCTCGGATTGCCGCTCGGGATCACGAATCGCCGCGGCGGCAAAAGCTCAGGTTTTTCTTTAAGTATCGCGATCATTCTTTTCTACTACATCATGATCAACAACGGCGAGCAGCTCGCCGGCAGCGGCAAGATTCCGGCGGCGGTCGGGATGTGGACCGCGAACCTGATCCTCCTCGCCCTCGGCATCTATCTCCTCGGCCGCGCCAATCGCGACCTCGGCATGCAGCGTTCGGAAGGCGGCTTCTTTCGCAAGATCATGCGCGCGATTCGCGAGCCGTTCGCGCGGCGCTCGAAGACCGCGGGCACCGCGACCACCGACGACGAGCCCGCGCTGCTGAATCGACTGGACATCACGTTTCCGAACATCCTCGACCGCTACATCCTCCGCGAGTTTTTGAAAGTGCTCGCGCTCGTGCTGATCTCCGTCGTCGCGCTGTTCGTCATCGTCGACTACACCGAGATCTCGCGCGACGTCCGCCAGAATCACATCGCCGCGTCGACGCTGCTCACCTACTATCGCTTTCAAATCTTCACGGTGCTGAACTGGACGCTGCCGATCTCGGTGCTTGTGGCAACGCTCGTCACGTTCGGATTGCTCGCGAAGAACAACGAGATCACGGCGGTGAAGTCGAACGGCGTCTCGCTCTATCGCGCGGGCGTGCCGATCCTCGCGGTGGCGGTGCTGATCAGCGTCGTCGCGTATTTCATCCTCGACTTCGTCCTGCCTTACTCGAACCGGCGCGTCGATGAGCTCAAGCGAAAGATCGACGGACGTCCGGCGATCTCCTCGTCGTCGCAGCAGAAGCTCTGGTACCTCGGCAAGGGCCGCTACATCATCAACTTCCTCGCCTACGACCGCGTGCGCAAGCAACTGACGCAGGTGCAGGTCTTCGAGTTTCATCCGACGGAGTTCCGCCTCACGCGCCGCGTGTACGCGCGCTATGCGAAGTGGAACGGCCAGGCGTGGGCGTTCGAGGACGGCTGGATGCGCTCGTTCAGCGACGACGGCCGTTCGACGTACACGAAGATCACGGAGCCGCTGCCGCTGTTCTATCCCGAGACGCCGGAGGATTTCGCGACGGAGGTGAAGCCGCCGGACCAGATGACGTACGCGCAACTCCGCCGCTACATCGCCACGCTGCGCGAGTCGGGTTACGGCGCGGAGGAGCTGGCGGTGAAGCTGTACGGCAAGACCGCGTGGCCGGCGATCAGCATCGTGATGGCCCTGATCGCGATGCCGTTCGCCTTCCGCATCGGCAAGCGCGGCGCCCTCTACGGCGTCGGCCTCTCGCTCATCCTCGGCATCACCTACTGGATGATCTACGCCGTCTTCACAAAATTCGGAGAGGTGGGAAACCTCCCCCCACTACTGGCCGCCTGGGCCGCGAACATCCTGTTCGCCATTGGGGCGGTTTATATGTATTTGCATGTGGAGACGTAAACGGCAGTCTCAAAGTCGTCAAGTCTCAAAGTCTCAAAGAAGGCGCAATCACCCTCTTTGAGACTTTGCGACTTTGAGACTTGAAGACTTCAGATCGCGTCCACAATCTCCGCGGACAGCCCCTTCCACTTCCTCAAATACTCCCTCCGGTCATTGTTGTACTTCTGGACCAGTTGGTTGTATTCGTCGAGTCTCCCCTGCCGCTCGTACATCTTCTTCGGCTGGAGGTAGTCGGGGTCGTCGATGCCGGGGACTTCCGTCGCCACGAGGTAGCCGAAGTCCGGATCCGTTTCCCACTTGATGGTGCCTTCCGCGATCGCCTTCACCACCGCGGACGAGTGCTGGATCTTCACCTTCTTCGAGCCTTCCGCCTTGCCGTCGCCGCCGATCGCGCCCGTGTTCATGAGGTAGACCTCCATCGGGCTGTCCTTCATCAGCTCGAGCATGCGGTTGCCCTGGTACGCGTGCAGCAGCGGGAAGAACGGGTTCGTGCCCGGCACGCGCAGCGACTTGCCGGCTTCCGCCGCGCCGCCCGCGCTCGTGCCCTTCGTCTCGCCGAGCATGAAGAACGCGGCGGCGAGCGGCCCTTCGAGCTTCGCCACGGCCGGGATGATGTTCTCGTTGCGATTGAGGATCAGCAGGAAGTCGGCGCGATCGATCTCGCGTGCGTCGGCGGCGCCGGCGATGTCTTCCATCCGAATGACGGAACGCCCGTTCGGCGTGTACGACGTGTCGAAGTAGTCGACCTTCCCCTCGTCGTTCTGGGACACGTTCTCGAGGTACGCCAGGTTCGACGCGCAGGCGTGGAAGATCGTCGGCTCGTCGTTCGGATTGAGTCCGA
>DATELS010000028.1:0-2075 GCA_035276365.1 Thermoanaerobaculia bacterium | reverse complement strand
ACGGCGGACACCTCACGCATGGACATCCGCTGTCGTACAGCGGCCGCGACTTCAAGGTCGTCGCCTATCACGTGCGGCAGGACGACGAGCTGCTCGACTACGACGAGATGGAGAGGATCGCCGAGGAGTCGAAGCCGAGGATGATCATCTGCGGGGCGTCGGCGTATTCGCGCGTCATCGACTTCAAACGCATTCGCGAGATCGCGGACAAAGTCGGCGCGCTGATGATGGCCGACATCGCGCACATCGCGGGACTCGTCGTCACCGGACATCATCCGTCGCCGGTTCCGTATGCCGACTTCGTCACCACGACGACGCACAAGACCCTGCGCGGACCGCGCGCGGGACTCGTGTTGTGCAAGGAGAAGCACGCGAAAGACCTCGATCGCGCGCTCTTCCCGGGCGTGCAGGGCGGCCCGCTCGTGCACATCGTCGCGGCGAAGGCGGTCGCGTTCAAGGAAGCGCTGTCGCCGGAGTTCAAGGAGTATCAGGGACAGATCGTGAAAAACGCGAAGGCGCTGTGCGACGGCGTGCGCGACGCGGGCTTCCGCATCGTCTCGGGCGGCACGGACAACCATCTCTTCCTCACCGATGTCTTCTCGAAAGGGATCACCGGCAAGGACGGACAGAACATGCTCGAGGCCGCGAACATCACGGTCAACAAGAACACGATTCCGTTCGACAAGAACAAGCCGATGGTGGCGTCGGGACTGCGCATCGGCACGCCCGCGGTGACGACGCGCGGCCTGCGCGAGCCGGAGATGAAGACGCTCGCCGAATTGTTGGCGAGAGTCCTCGACTCGAAGGGCGACGAGAGCGTGATCGCGGACGTGCGCACGGGCGTGAAGGAGCTCTGCGACCGCTTCCCGATCTACTAGATGAAACGCTTCCCCTACTACCCGATCTTCATCGACATCGAGGACCGCTCGGTCGTCATCATCGGCGGCGGCGAAGTCTGCGCGCGCAAGGCGGAGACGATGATGAGGTACGGCGCGCGCGTGACGATCGTGTCGCCCGCGTTCACGAAGGAGATCGAGACGTGGGCGCGCGATGGGAAGCTCGCGTTGCGGCGGAAGCGCTATGACGCGGACGATCTCGATGGCGCGCACATCGTGATCGCGTCGACGGACGACACGTCGGTCAACGAGCAAGTTGCCGCGGACTGCCGCGCGCGGCGCATTCCGGTGAACGTCGTCGACGTCACGCCGCTGTGCGAGTTCATCGTGCCGGCGATCATCGAGAAGGGCTCGGTGCAGATCGCGGTGTCGACGGGCGGCAAGTCGCCCGCGCTCGCGCGCACGTTGAAAGAGGACCTCATTCGCACGGTCGGGCCGGAGTACGCGGAAGTGAATGATGTGCTCGGGACGCTGCGGGAGAGCGCGAAGAAAGTGCTGCCGACGGACGTCGATCGCAAGCGCTTCTTCGACGGCATCCTCGCCGCGGGAATCCTGGACATGCTGCGCGCGGGGAAAACGGGCGAGGCGTATGAGACGATCGCGCGAGCATGCGAGGCGGCTGGAGTGACGGTCAGCGACGAGGTGCGGCGGCGATTGCCGGCCTCTGGCTCCTGACGACGCTCTTCTGGCTCACGCCCGGCCTCACGCGTCCCGACGGCGCGGGCTACTTCATCTATCTCCCCTCCACGTATTTCGATCACGACCTGCTCTTCTTCAACGAGTGGGCGAACGTCGGACTCATTCGCGATGGGCAGATTTTGTTCAAGGACGTGACGGCGACGGGGCATCTCAGCAATCACTGGACGGCGGGGGCGTCGCTGGCTTGGTATCCGGCGTTCGTTTGCGCGGATGTGCTGGCGCGCTTTGTCGGTGAATCGCGCGATGGGTTTTCGCCTCCGTACGTGACGGCGATCGTGTTCACGAGCGCGCTCGCGGGGTTGTTCGTGATGTTCGCCGGATTCGCGATCGCGCGGCGGTTGTATGGCGACGGTTTCGCCGCCTGCGCCGCTTCGATGATGTGGCTTGGATCGCCGCTCGCGTTTTACGCGCTGCGGCACGCGTCGATGTCGCACGCGATCAGCGCGGCGGCATGCGCCGCCGTCGTGTGGCTCGCGCTGC
>DATELS010000027.1:0-6014 GCA_035276365.1 Thermoanaerobaculia bacterium | reverse complement strand
TCGAGCTTGTGGTAGATGAACGGCTTGAAGAGCTCGAGCGCCATCTTCTTCGGCAGACCGCACTGGTGCAGACGCAGTTCCGGACCGACGACGATGACCGAGCGGCCGGAGTAGTCGACGCGCTTGCCGAGGAGGTTCTGGCGGAAGCGGCCCTGCTTGCCCTTGAGGGTGTCGGAGAGCGACTTCAGCGGACGGTTGTTCGAGCCCTTGAGCACGCGGCCGCGACGGCCGTTGTCGAAGAGCGCGTCGACCGCTTCCTGAAGCATGCGCTTCTCGTTGCGCACGATGACGTCCGGCGCGCGGAGCTCGAGCAGCTTCTTGAGGCGGTTGTTGCGGTTGATGACGCGGCGATAGAGATCGTTGAGATCCGACGTCGCGAAGCGGCCGCCGTCGAGAGGAACGAGCGGGCGCAGCTCGGGCGGAATGACCGGGATGACGTCGAGGATCATCCAGTCGGGACGGTGTCCCGACTTGCGGAACGCGTCGACGACTTTCAGGCGCTTCGCGGCCTTGAGCTTTTTGATCTGCGAGGTCTCGGTACGCATGATGAGGCGCAGCTCGTCGCTGAGCTCATCGACCGTGACGCGGCGCAGCAGCTCTTTGATCGCCTCCGCGCCCATCTTCGCGACGAAGACGTCGCCGTACTGCGACCGGAGCTCGCGATAGCGCTCTTCCGGCAGCAGCTCTTTCTCGTTGATGACGCCCGTGAGGTCACCGGAGTCGATGACGACATAGGACTCGAAGTAGAGGATGCGCTCGAGATCGCGGAGCGAGATGTCGAGCAGGTGGCCGATGCGCGACGGCAGTCCCTTGAAGAACCACACGTGCGACACGGGCGAGGCGAGCTCGATGTGTCCCATGCGCTCGCGGCGCACTTTCGACTTCGTGACTTCGACACCGCACTTGTCGCAGATGACGCCGCGGTGCTTCATGCGCTTGTACTTGCCGCAGAGGCATTCCCAGTCGGTGATCGGTCCGAAGATCTTCGCGCAGAAGAGACCGTCGCGCTCCGGCTTGAAGGTACGGTAGTTGATCGTCTCCGGCTTGGTCACTTCACCGTACGACCACGACCGGATCTTCTCCGGCGACGCGAGCGAGATCTTGATGGCGTTGAAATCGTTGATCGCCTGAGGTTTCGCCGGCTGAAACAGTGAGTTGAAGCTTTCCAATTTGCGCCTCCCTTTGTTAGGAGCGATTTGTGATCAGTTGTCGGTCGTCGTGGGATGCGGGAACGTCACCTTGACGTCGCTCCCGAAGCACTCCCAGCACGGCGCTTCCCACTCGTGGTCGCCGCTGTAGAAATGCACGGTCATGCGGATGGCGCCCATGCCGTGACAGGCACGGCACGACGAATTCGGCATGCGCGAGAGCTGCGTCATTTTCCGTCCCATGGCTACTCCTTCAAGAGCTCCACATCCAGACACAGCGACTGCAGCTCGCGGACGAGGACGTTGAACGACTCCGGCAGACCCGGATCGTCCGGAACCTCACCCTTGACGATGGCCTCGTAGATCTTCGAACGTCCTTCGACGTCGTCCGACTTCACGGTCAGGAGCTCCTGCAACGTGTACGCGGCGCCATACGCCTCGAGTGCCCACACTTCCATCTCTCCGAAGCGCTGGCCGCCGAACTGCGCCTTGCCGCCGAGAGGCTGCTGCGTGATGAGCGAGTAGGGTCCGATCGAACGCGCGTGAATCTTGTCGTCGACCAGGTGCGAGAGCTTCAGCATGTAGATGTAGCCGACGCAAACCTGCTGCTCGAAGCGATCGCCGGTCATGCCGTCGTACAGCGTGGTCTTGCCATCGTTCGGCAGACCCGCGGCCTTGAGCTGCGCCTTGATCTCACCTTCCGTCGCGCCGTCGAACACCGGCGTGGAGAAGTGGAGACCGAGTGAGCGCGCGGCCCAGCCGAGGTGCGTCTCGAGGATCTGACCGACGTTCATGCGCGACGGAACGCCGAGAGGGTTGAGCACGATCTCGACCGGCGTGCCGTCCGGCATGTACGGCATGTCCTCTTCGGGGAGGATGCGCGAGATGACGCCCTTGTTGCCGTGGCGTCCCGCCATCTTGTCTCCGACGGAGAGCTTGCGCTTCATCGCCACATAGACCTTGATCATCTTGATGACGCCCGGAGGAAGCTCGTCACCCTTCTGCAGGTCTTCGCGGCGCTCTTCTGCTTTCTGCTCGAGGACGCGGATGCGGTTCTCGGCGCGCTCGACGAACATGCGCACCGTCTCGCGCGACTCTTCGTCGACGGGCAGTGCGAGGAGCTCGCGGCGCGACAGACGATTGACGACGTCGCGATCGGCGGCCTCGCCCTTGCGGACGAGCACATCGCCGGTCTTGAAGTCGACCACGTCGCGCTGCAGCTTCTTCTCCGCGAGCACTTCGGCGATCTTCTTGTTGCGGGCGTCCGTGATGATCCGGATCTCGTCCTGGATGTTCCGGTTCATCCGCTCGATCTCGCCCTCTTCGATCGACTTCGCGCGCATGTCCTTGTCGACACCCTTGCGCGAGAAGATCTTCACGTCGACGACGGTGCCTTCGATGCCCGGAGGCGTCTTGAGAGACGCGTCGCGGACGTCGCCGGCCTTCTCACCGAAGATCGCGCGGAGGAGCTTCTCTTCGGGAGTGAGCTGCGTCTCGCCCTTCGGCGTGACCTTGCCGACGAGGATGTCGCCCTGCTTCACGGTCGCGCCGATGCGGATGATGCCGCTCTCGTCAAGATCGCGCAGCGCGGACTCGCTGACGTTCGGAATGTCGCGCGTGATTTCTTCGGGACCGAGCTTCGTGTCGCGCGCTTCGATCTCGAACTCTTCGATGTGAATCGAGGTGTAGTAGTCCTCTTTCACGAGCTTCTCGGACACGAGAATCGCGTCCTCGAAGTTGTTGCCGCGCCACGGCATGAACGCGACGAGGATGTTGCGGCCGAGCGCGAGCTCACCGGCGTCGGTGCACGGACCGTCGGCGAGGACTTGGCCCTTGCGGACGCGCTGTCCCTCGCGAACGACCGGCTTCTGCGCGATGCAGGTGTTCTGGTTCGAGCGCTTGAACTTGATGAGCTGGTAGATGTCAGCGCCGAACTCCTTCGTCTCGCCGGTCTCCTGATCTTCCGCCTCGACGCGCACGATGATGCGGTTCGAGTCGACGAGATCGACGACGCCGCCACGCTTGCACATGACGACGGCGCCGGAGTCGCGCGCAACGACGTTCTCCATGCCGGTGCCGACGAGCGGCGACTCGGTGCGGAGGAGAGGCACGGACTGGCGCTGCATGTTCGCGCCCATGAGCGCGCGGTTCGCGTCATCGTTCTCGAGGAACGGCACGAGCGACGCGGCGACGGACACGAGCTGCTTCGGAGAGACGTCGATGAAATCGACCTTCTCCTTCTCGATGGAGACGAAGTCGCCCGACTGGCGCGCGATGACGCGGTCGTGCACGAGGTTGCCCTCGTCGTCGAGCATCACGTTCGCCTGCGCGATCGTGTAGCGCTCCTCATCCCACGCGGAGAGATAGAACGCGTACGGCTCGGCTTCCGCGGCCTGCAGCATCGACTTCTTCTTGCCGCCGGCGTTCGCCGCGTTTTCCTTGGCGACGCGGTTGTTCTCTTTCTGCAGCTCGCGCTTCTCGACGATCTGTCCGAGGGTGAAGTTGGTGTCGCCCGTCTTCACGACGCGGTAGTGATCGAGGACGCGGCCGTCGCTCACCTTCTTGTACGGCGACTCGATGAAGCCGTACTCGTTGATGCGCGCGTAGCACGCGAGCGACGAGATGAGTCCGATGTTCGGACCTTCCGGCGTCTCGATCGGGCAGATGCGGCCGTAGTGCGTCGGATGGACGTCGCGGACTTCGAATCCGGCGCGCTCGCGGGAGAGACCACCCGGTCCAAGGGCCGACAGGCGGCGCTTGTGGGTGACTTCGGAGAGCGGGTTCGTCTGGTCCATGAACTGCGACAGCTGCGACGAGCCGAAGAACTCCTTGATGGCGGCGATGACCGGCTTGGAGTTGATCAGGTCGTGCGGCATGGCCGAGTCGATGTCCTGATGGACCGACATCTTCTCTTTGATGGCGCGCTCCATGCGCACGAGGCCGATGCGGAACTGATTCTCGAGCAGCTCGCCGACTGCACGGACGCGGCGGTTGCCGAGGTTGTCGATGTCGTCGACGCGACCGACGTCTTTACGCAGACGCAGCAGGTAGTTGATGACGACATAGAAATCGTCCGGCGTCATGGTCTTCTGCGTGACCGGCGAATCGAGATCGAGCTTGATGTTGAACTTGAAGCGGCCGACGCGCGAGAAGTCGTACTTGCGGGCGTCGAAGAACATGCCCTCGAACAGCGCCTTGGCCGACTCCAGCGTGGGAGGATCGCCCGGGCGCATGCGGCGGTAGATTTCGATGATGGCCGCTTCGAACGACTTCGACGTGTCCTTGCGAACGGTGTTGAGCAGGATGTCGGAAACGAGATCCCACTCCGGGAAGATGACGTCGATCTCGGTGAGGCCGCGGTCGCGGAGCGTTTCCGCCCAATCGGCCGGAACGTTCTCGCTGTCCTCGAACTGGACCTCGCCGGTGTTGAAATCGACGACGTCACCGAGGAACACGGCCTTGTCGAGCGCGCTGTACTCGACCTTCACGGTCGCTTCGTTGTTCTTCGTCAGCGCATCGGCCATCTTCTGGTCGAGCTTGATGCCGGCGAAGACGGTTCTGACAGCACGACGCCCGCGGATGGAGTGACGCTCCTTGGCCTCTTCCTGGTCGAGGACGCGGCGGTCGAAGCTCAGCTCCGCACCGGAGTCCGTCAGACGGACCTTGATCGGGGTGTAGAACTGGCGAAGGATCTCTTCGTCCGTGGTCAGACCCAGTGCGCGGAGGAACACCGAGCCGAGGAACTTACGCTTGCGGTCGATGCGGACGTAGAGAATGTTCTTCTGATCGTACTCGAACTCCACCCAGGAGCCGCGGTACGGGATGATCTTGGACAGGAACGTGTGCGCCGACTCCTTGGTGAAGAAGACGCCGGGAGAGCGGTGAAGCTGCGAGACGATGACGCGCTCCGTTCCGTTGATGATGAACGTACCGTTGTCCGTCATCAGCGGGATGTCGCCGAAGAACACTTCCTCTTCCTTGGCGTCGCGCATGTGCTTGACGCCGGTGTCGGGGTCTTTGTCGTAGACGAAGAGACGGAAGGTGACCTTCAGCGGAACGCTGTAGGTCATGCCGCGCTCCTGGCACTCTTCGACCGAGTATTTCATCTGCAGGTCGACGGGGTTGCCGCAGATGTCGCAGACCTCGACACGGTTCTTGTTGATGACGCCGCACTGGCCGCAGTTGACGGTCTCTTCGTGCGGGTGATCGGTGATGATCTTGGCCCCGCAGTTCGCGCAGGTCATGCGCAGATGCTCGAGCCCTTTGAGCTGTCCGCACTTGCACTCCCAGTTGCCGATGGAGAAGCGGACGAAATCGAGCGAGCAGGTCTCCCGGAAGTCGCTGAAGGGGAAGACGCTGGTGAAGACCGACTGCAGGCCGGTGTCCTCGCGCTCTTCCGGAAGGAGATTCATCTGGAGAAAACGTTCGTACGACTTTCTCTGGACGTCGATCAGATTCGGCAGCGCCATATAGCTGCGAATCTTGGAGAAGTCGTGACGAACGGGCTCCTGTTTCGGCATGGCTCCGTTCATTCGATGGGACTCCTAATGTCGCGTTAGGCGAGGCCGGATTGCAGGCGACGCAATCCGGTGTACGCGATGGTGGGTCCATGTTGAAAGGGCCGCTCCCCCCCTTTCGGACCCGGAGTGATGTGTTGTACCGAAAAACACGATTCCGGGCGGCGCAAATTGCACCGCCCGGAATCGCTCAAAACAAGACTTACTTGACGGCGACTTTGGCGCCGGCGTCCTCGAAGACCTTCTTGATCTTCGCGGCCTCGTCCTTGGAAACGCCTTCCTTGATCGTCTGGGGCGCGCCCTCGACCATGTCCTTCGCTTCCTTCAGGCCGAGCGAGGTGACCTCGCG
>DATELS010000026.1:0-3302 GCA_035276365.1 Thermoanaerobaculia bacterium | reverse complement strand
ACGAAGCCCATGTCTCCGCCATTGCTCGACGACGACGGATCCTGGGAGTTCACGCGCGCGAGCGCGCCGAAATCCGCGCCGCCGCGGAGCTGCTGCACGATTGACTCCGCCTTCGCGCGCGCGGCGGCGTCGGCCTCCGGCGTCGCGCCGGGCTCGGACTTGATGAGGATGTGCAGCACGTGCGCGGCGGCGGGCTGCGTGAATCCGCTCTTGCTCGCCTCGTAGCGGCGGCGCAGGTCCTCGTCCGTCGGCTTCACCGTCGCTCTGAGTTTCGTGTAGTCGGCGAGGAGATAGCGCAGCGTGCGCTGATCGCCGTGCGCGAACTTCGACTGATTCGCGGTGTAGTGCGCCTGGATCTCGGCGTCGCTCACCGTCATCGCCGCGGCCTGCTGCAACGCGGGCAGGAGGACGTAACGGATCTTCGCGTTCTCATTCTCGCGGCGATACTCGGCATCGACCGTCTTCGGCGAGACGACGACCGCGTTCTGCAGCGCGCTCTCCATCTTCTCGAGCGTGATTTGATCCGCGAGGTCGCTCTCGAACTCCGCCGCGCTGGCGTAGCCGAGGGGGCCGGTGACGTAGCGGTTGTAGAGCTCCATGCCGACGAACTTGCCGTCGGGCGAGAACGTCGGGATCGACAACAGCTTCTTGCGCACTTCCTCGGGCGTGCCCTGCAGGTGCAGGCGCTTCGCCTCCTGCACGAGCAGCCGCTGATCGACGAGCGAGTTCAGCACCTGCTGCTGCAGTCCCATCTGCGACGCCATCTCCGGCGTGAACTGTCCGCCGTACATCTGGCGGTACATGTCCTCGAGGTTCTTCAGCGCGCGGTAGTACTCCGTGAAGGTGATCGTTTCGCCGTTCACCTTGGCGGCGTACGCGCGGTTGTCCTGTGCGCCACCGCCGATGCCCGCGCCGCCCGTGCCCATGTTGACGAACACGAACCCGAACACGAACGAGGCAACGACGGCGATGAGGACCCACCGCAGGTGGTGAAAACTATCGCGCATGACTTTGAGCATGGAGAACTACCTTTCGAGGACGAATGGGATTGATACGAACGGCCAGCGTTGCAGAAAAAGCGGCGCAGTGTACCTATTCCCGCCGTCAACTGCCAACCGCCAACCGCTGAGTGCCGTGTGCTATAACTCGATCCGGACGCGCGGATGGCCAAATCCAAAAAGCAATACGACGGCGGCATCAACGTCGATTGGTATCTGATCTCCGTCGACCGGCTCCGCAAAATCGGACTCGTCGTGTTGCTGCTGCTCGTCGGCGGCGCCGCGTGGTGGTTCTGGGAGCACCAGAAGGGCAATCCGAAAACCAACGCCGAGTCCGCGATTGCGGATGCGCGCGCGGCGCTCAACGCGCTCGCGGCCTCTCCCGAGTTCAACAGCCGCCGCAACGAGTTCAACCGGGCGCAGCAGAAATTCGATGAGGCGA
Source organism: Thermoanaerobaculia bacterium (assembly GCA_035276365.1). Taxonomy (GTDB): domain Bacteria; phylum Acidobacteriota; class Thermoanaerobaculia; order Gp7-AA8; family Gp7-AA8; genus QHVT01. The sequence goes on along the minus strand of DATELS010000026.1, from coordinate 1,862 downwards.
ACACGCATCTCGCCGCGACGCGCTACGACGCTGCGCGCGATGCCGCGGTCGAGTCGCAAACGATCAGTCGCGCCGCGCTCAGCGGCGGAGCCGAGCTCGAGAGCGACGCGCAGTTCCTCACGATCGAAGGCGACGTCAAACATCAGAAGCGCTCCGGTGAATGGCGCGACGCCGACACGCGCACGCCGCTCGTCAACGGCGACTGGGTGAAGACCGGCGATCACGCGTCGGCCGAGCTCATCTTCTCGAATGGCTCGCTCTACACGATCGGCTCGAATGCGCTGCTCGAGATTTACTCGGCGATGAATCCCGGCTCGACGAAGAAGACGCACGCGGTGCAGATGCGCGTCGGCTCGGTGGAAGTCGCGACGGCGAACGACACGTCGACCGTGCGCACGCCGGGAACACAGGTCACGATCGAGTCGGATTCGACGACGCACGTCGGCGTCGATCCGTCGCAGGCGACATCGGTCGTCGCCGCGCGCGGCGCCGCGACGGTCGCGCCGGAGAAAGGCGGCGCCGGTGTGCGCCTCGCGTCCGGCGACAAAGTGTCGTCCACACCCGCCGGCGACATCTCGCCCATCAAGAAACTGGCGATGCCGCCCGCGCTTCTGTCGCCCGGCGACAATCAAGTCTTCCAGCTCTCTCCTGAACTGAAAGTCGATCTCGTGTGGGACGTGCAGGCCGGCGCGAACGCGTACACGCTGCAGGTCTCGCGCTCGCGTCTCTTCTCCACGCTCGAGATCAACACGCGCCGCGGGAAGACGAGCGCGCGCGCGAAGGTGACGTCAGAGGGATCGTTCTACTGGCGCGTCGCGTCGGTGGGAGCGGACGGCGAAGTCGGACCGTTCTCCGCGTATCGCCGCTTCCGCGTGAGCGGCGGAGGCAAGACCGCGACGACCGATCGCACGCCGCCGGTGCTCACGATGCAGGCGCCCTTCCACGTCGGCGGTCAATACTTCACGATCGCCGGCACGACCGAGCCCGGCGCGACCGTCTTCATCAACGATGAGGAAGTGGACGTCGAGTCGAACGGCACGTTCCAGAAGCTCGTCGGCTTCGACCGCGTCGGACGCAATGCGGTGGTCGTGAAAGCCGTCGACGCCGCGGGCAATCAAACGGTGGCGTCGCAGACGGTGATCGTGGAAGAATAGTTGTCGATTCGCGCCAACCGGCTCGAATTCCACACCGGCCTCTCTTTTGCACCCATCCCCTCGGCCCTCTGGCGGAAATACAAGCAAGGAAACGACAACCGAATGGCAGTGAAATCGCTCCTCTCGATGTTCTCGAACGATCTGGCGATCGACCTCGGGACAGCGAACACCCTCGTCTACGCGAAAAACAAAGGCATCGTCGTGCGTGAGCCGTCGATCGTCGCGGTCAACAAGATCAACAACAACGTCGAGGCAGTCGGCAAGGAAGCGAAGGAAATGCTCGGCCGCACGCCCGGCAACATCGTCGCCATCCGTCCGATGAAAGACGGCGTCATCGCCGACTTCGAAGTGACGGAGAAGATGATCAAGTACTTCATCGAGAAGGCGCACGGACGCCGCTTCCTCGTGAAGCCGCGCATCGTCATCTCCGTTCCCTCCGAGATCACGCAGGTCGAGAAGCGCGCGGTCAAAGACTCCGCACTGCGCGCCGGTGCGACCGAGGTGTACTTGATCGAGCAGGCGATGGCGGCGGCGATCGGAGCGGGACTGCCGATCACCGATCCGACGGGCAACATGATCGTCGACATCGGCGGCGGCACGACCGACGTCGCCGTGATCTCGCTCGCCGGCATCGTCTACTCGCGCTCCGTGCGCGTCGCCGGCAACGAGATGGACGACGCGATCATTCAGTACATCAAGCGCAAGTAC